>DASWXG010000385.1:0-11600 GCA_036405615.1 Prosthecobacter sp.
TCGTCGCCCTCATTCCCCGGCAATATCTAAGCCAGGACGACTCCCCTCTCATCGAGCGGCGCAACCTGCGCAGCCACGAAGACGTCCGTCACTTTTCAGAGATCGGCACCCGGCGCAGCACGGACGCGCCTCTCCGGTATATGAACTGGACCCTCTCCCACTGGGACCCGGCCAACGGCATCGTCCGCATCCAGTATACACCAGACCCCGTCCTCGCCGGCACAGGAGCCGCAGCCTCCGCCCCCGGTTCGCCCTCCCCTGCCTCTCCTCCCCCGGGCGGCATGTCTGCTCCCGGTGCCCCGCCTCCGGTGGAGGCTGAACCCGTCCCTCCCTCTGTGCCGACCCCTGTACCAGCGCCGTTGGCCCCACCTCCCGCAACAGATGTCGGCTCGGTCACAGCAACCGCCACCGCCACAGCGACTGCGACTGCGACAGCACCGGCCGATGCTGCACCTGCACCCGGCGGTGCCGCCCCTTCAGACACCGCCAAAGCCCTGGACATCATCACCGTCGCCGGCAGCGTCAGCGAGGTGTCCAAACAGCTTCCGCCTGAGGTCAACCAGCGCCTCACCAAGCTCTACGACTACTTTCCGAACAACCAGCAAATCACCCTCGACCCCGCCGCAGGCAGCCTCGACATCACCACCACCGTCGCCGCCAAATCCAGCCAGGCCCGCAAAAGCCTCCCAGGCCAGATCAGCGCCGTCCGCCGCGCCCTCGGAAACCAGGTCAGCCACCTGCGCGCCAAAACCAGCAGCCTCAGCAGCCAGGCCCTCTCCCTGGACAAAGCCGTCAGCCGCCTCGTGGACCAGCAGAAAAACGTCGTCTTCGAACCCTACATCACCCTGGAGGGGCAGTCCCTCCTCGTCACCGGTGCCCCCGTCACTGCCGAGACCGGCACCACCGCCTCCCCGGCCGCCCCGGACACCGCCCACACCTTCCGCTTCCACATCCCCTCCGTCATTGACGTCCCCCAAGAGCGCATCCAGGCCATCACCACCGCCCTCCGGGAAAACAAATACCTCAAAGAGACCGACATCCGCGGATATCTGGACAAACTCCAGTTCAAGCTGCCGGCCGATGTGAACTGGGAACTCACCGTAGAGAACAAAACCGGGCGCTTCCTCTGGCAATGCACCCTGGAAGACCCCGGCAGCCCCAAACGCACCCTCAGCATCCCCGCCCTCGGCACCCTCGGTCCAGATACCGTCATCACCATCGAGTGACTCGCACCTGACAGCAGCACGCACACGGACTCCATGTCCGTGTGCATCCGGTCTGGGCACAAGGCTTCGCCGCGCAGCCCAGCGCATCACCACAGCAAGCAGTGTCGCCGAGGCAATGGCACTGCCCTTGCATCTCTGCCACCGCACTCACGAATGCTCTGCGCAGCGCACAGCCACACAGCCCCAAGCAGTGAGGCCATCCTGGCCTCAGCATCCACAGCTCCTCTCTCCAATCTTCTTCACCTTCGGCGGAGTGCCGCAGGGCAGGCAGGCACGATGGCCTGCCCCACTTGCAGCGGTCACTGCCACGGTTCAGTTCTGCAGCCACCCTGGCAGCAACTCCACGCTGCCAGACCACACCGGCGTATTGCTCAGGCTGCTGCCCTTCACCGTGGCCGAGGGCAGTTCCGGTAGCAGGAAGTATCCGGCCCCCTTGTCCTGCCCCGGGATCAGCGCGCCCTGAAAACTCACCGTGCGCCGCAGGATCTGCCCCGCCTTCGCCGGATTCTCATCCGCCAGCTTGAAGCTGCCCGTGAACAGGCCCGTGGCCGCATTCAAGCTCAGCGTGAAGCCCTGCGGATTCAGCACACCCGCCTTCGGCAGTTCCGCCTGATGTTTCGCTGAGAAGCTCAGGCTTTGCGTCAGCGGCAGGGGAAGGCCCGCCTGTGCCGCCACGTCCAGTCTCGCACGCGCCGGCACGGTTGTCATAGAGGACAGCAGCGGCATGTTCACCGCAGGTTTCACATGCAGCCCGCCTTGGAGCGTCAGCCAGTGAGGCTCGAACCCGCGCTTGTGGACACGGTCTTTCGATGTCTCTCCCAGATCATCCTTGCCCCAATAAGCCCGGCCGCTGATGACACCTTCATCATAGGCCAGCAGCGAGCCGAACGATCCTTTCCCGGCATACAAATTCACAAACACCGGGATGTCCCCGCCCGGGCCCATGACGGAAGAACCCGTCACCGCCTGCCCGTCCGCCAGCCGCCCTTTGCACGTCACCACCCCGCGCGGAGTCAGCGTCAGGTTCAGGAAACCTGTCCCCTGGGGTTTGTCCGGGTTTGGGAAAACCGCAGCCTCCTGCGCGCTCACGCTCAAGGCGGCATTTAGAATGCCCGCACCCGGTGCAGGATTCGTGACCGACCACTCATTGCGCACCATCTTGCCGGTGGCGATCGCCCACGTGCCTTCCACATTCTTTCTGTGCAGCACCAGCCGGTGCTGCGCGGCACCGGCCGTGACCTGAATCTCCGCTTCATACTCCTGCTTGGCCGCATCTTTAAACGCCGCCCGCACACGTGCCCAGGCACCATCCGGCGCAGCCGTCACAGGGGCAGAGAAGCGGTAGCTCTTGCCGCGGATCGTCACCGTGCCTGTCGCAGAGCCCTTGGCCGTGATCTGGCAACTGGCCTGTCCGCGATGAGGCAGCGTCTCCTCTGCCAGCAGCACCCCCATGTAGCTTCCCGCCAGCGAAGCGGGGAAACCGACCACAGAAAGCTGGAAGCTCACCGGCTCCGCAGAGCCGTAGGCATTGCCCGCCGTCACCGTCAGGGTGTAGCTCTTCAGCGCAGCCAGGCTGCCCCGGATGCGCCCCGTGGCCGCATCAAAGGTTAGACCTTTAGGCAGACCGGCCACCTGGACAGCCGCCTCCGGATCATCCGTCTGGATGGCAATGTCCACAGGGTTGTTTACCACCACCTCCTGGTCCGCCACCGGCGTGATCTTCGGTGCCTGAAGCACCTTCACCGGATACGGCCCAACAACAAGTGTTGAATCCTTTTTCCAGGAGACCTGGCACTGGTAGGCAGCCTGGGCCGCCAGCGTCACATCGTCCACCGTCAGAGTCCGCGTGTGTTCACCGCTCACCAGGCCGATGTCTTCCCAAGTCCCCGCAGGCACACGGCTCCACGCATAGGTCAGTTCATTCTCCAGCCCTGCGGGGTAGATGTCCATTTCCAGGTTGAAGCTCGCCCCTGCTTCCGCCTTCGTACCGCCCGCCGGCTCCGCCTTCCGGATCACGCCCAGCACCACCGCATCCGTGGCCAGGGTCACACCGTCAAACTGGACCAGACAATGGTAATGCCCCGCATCTGCCGGTGTCGCGTCTGCCACGGAAAGGGAAGAACTGACGGCTCCCGGAATGAGCACGGCATCCTTGAACCATTGGAAGGTCGCAGAAGCCTCGCTGGACGTCACCGTCAGGCTGGCGTCTGCCCCGGCCACCACCAGCTGGGGAGATGGCTTGGTCAGGAGGGTCCAAGAAGGCCTCGACGCCGCGCGGATCTGCACGTTGTCCAGCGCCCAGGTGTCCTGCCCGGCTCCGCTGTGCTTCTGCTGCCGCCAGCGAAAGGAAGTAGCGACGGTGCAGGCAGCCGGAGGGATGGGCACCGAAACATCTGTCCAGTCCGAAAGAGACGGATACCCTGTAATGAGGGGATGAAAATAGGTCCACTGCTTCCCGTTGGTGGAGTACTCCAGCAGCACTTCCTCTCCCGTTTCGGAATCTTCCCAATAGGCGACCCCATCCCGCAGGCTGTGCCCTGCACGGAAGGAAAACTCAATGACCCCTCCGCCGCGGACGTCCACTTCCCTCGTCTGCACCACGCGCGAGCCCGCATGACCTAACCATAAGGATTGCGTCCCATTGAAACCTGCCCCGCCATTGACCGCCCCGGGAGCAGAGACCGCAGACCACTGCAAGACGTCTACCGCCGGATCAAAATCATCCTGCAAAATCACCGCCAGATCCCCGGCTTTCACGAGAAAGGTTTCCGCAGACGGGCCGTCCCCCTTGCTGTTGAAAGGGGTCAGGCGGTACCAGTAGCTTGCGCCCGCTGTCACCGTGCGATCCAGATAAGCAGTGGTGCTCGCATTCAGCGTGGCCAGTACCGTCCAGAGGGAGGAGGCGGCCTCCCGCCTCTCCAGCCGGTAGCCGGTCTCACGGAAGACATCTGTCCAGCGCAACTGAACCTGCGCCGGCGTGGTGGCACCCATGCCAAAATTCGTGGGTTTCAAAGGCACCACCAGAGGCTGCGTGGTAATGGATACCGGCGTGCCCACTTTCATCAGCACAGACTCCGGCAAAGCCTTCAACCGGTATTCATAAGTGGTGCTTGGCTGAGTGCCGTAGTCGGTGATCCAGAAAGTGTTCCCAGCAGGTAACTCGTCAAAATCCAGCCAGGCATCCTGCCCCTCCATACGACGTTGCAACATCACCGTAAACAGCGAGGGAGAAGTGTTCACCTTGATCACCACCCTTCCCTCCGTTTCGAACGGCATCTCGAGAGTCAGGTTCGGACTGGAAAGGGAACCGCTGGTGATCCAATAGTTGGAGTACTCCCCTGCCGCACGGGCCGTCAGGCGATAATAATACAAGGTATCCAGCTTAATGCCGTCCGTGTCCACGTAGCTGGTCGCTGTGCCGGGTAAGGTGGCAATCTCCACCCAACCTCCGTTGTGCAACAACGACCGCTCTAACAGAAGTGAATCTGCGATGCCCGAAACCGAAAAGGAGAGGCGAAAACCAGACATCTCATCCGTCGTCGTAAAAGAGGTGATATGGAGATAGGGAGGCGTCTTTACCAGAAGAGAAGTACTCCAGGGAGATCCTCCATTTGCTCCAGTCCTCTGCAGCTGTATCTCATACTGCGTATCCCTGGTGAGCCCGGTCAAAGTTGCCGAAGTCTCATTTGCAGCCTTCGGCGACGCAGCCGTGATCCAGGAACCCGACGCCACCTTCCTGTATTGAAGATTGTACCCGGTTTCCAGAGCATCGTCCGTCCATTGCACCTTCACGCTGGTGCCTTTGAGACCGCCCGGAGCCACTTCCAGTTGGGGGGGCGCAAGCGTGACCGGAAAGCTGATCCGGTGAAAACTGAGGCCGCCGTCCTTCTGCACCACCAGCTTTTGAGCAGGGCTGCTGTATGCGCTCACCTTTGTGGCATTCGGCAGGGTGAGGATGTGCTGGCGGGTGGAAGTGTCGAAAATCTTCGTCTCGCCGATGGCCAGCCTGCCGGTCGCATCGCAGGCATAGATCTCCGCCCCCAGCGCACTCTGCTCCGCCAGACTGGAGTTAAAATGGGAGCCTCCCCAAAACACCGACTGGCCATTGTCTGACATCACCAGCACGGGCGAGCCATAACCGATGTTGCCGGAAACCAGCCGGGGCACAAATTTGTTTCCCAGCACCTCCAGCTTGCGCAGCCGCGACTCGGAAGAGTTCGAGTCGGCATGGTAGTAAAACTGGCGTGTGGGGTCAAAGGCGCCGTCGCCCCGCTGAACGGTGCTGGGGCTCCCCGTCTTCACACCTTCAGCCGTATCAAACAGATGCAGCTTGGCGAAATCTCCCCACTCCTCCAGCGCCAGCTGCCCGGCATTGCCCGCAGCCACCCGGTAGAGTTCCTTGCCGCCAGCGGCAAAAGTGTGGGTGCGCTCCAGTGCCAGCGTGGTCTGGTTGAAAACCAGCAGATGGCCCAACTCTCCGTTAGGCACATAAAGGCGTCTTTCTATGGAGTGGATTTCCAGGTCGGACACCTTGCTGCCCGCAGGCACAGCCTTCAGCAGATGCTCCGTGGCCGCGTCCATCTCCAGCAGATACGCCTGCGCCCCGGCGGCATCCTTGTCCTCGCTGATGCCATACACCTTGGTGCTGTGCGGATCTGCTTTGAGAAACGTCAGTTTCAGCGGCTCCACCGTGAAACGCACCGGCAGCTTTACCGGTGCTCCCGCCCCTGCCCCGGTGGAAACCACCGTGATCTCCGCACTGTGCGTGCCGGGCAGCAGGCTGCCGGCATCCAGCCGCAGTTGCAAATCCCCGGGCGTGGAGCCCGTGCTGTTTTCCAGGGTCAGCCAGGGCTGGTCCGCCGTGGCAGACCACGCCAGGCCCGGCTCTTCTGCGGACAGCGGCACGCTCGCCCGCACATCCCGGTCCCCTTGCACAGTCGCCACCGCCACCTCAGATGCAGGCGTGGACAAGGCCCCGGAGCAGAGCGGCACCGCCAGACCAACCGACAAAAACAAAATCACGAAAAGGAAACACCGCATGGGCAAAGAACCTATAAAGTGCCCTAGGACGAAAGCCAAACAACCCCTTTCTTTTGTCGGAAACCGCCCCCGGAAATCCCTTCAGCCCAGGCCCCATCCAGAGACGAAGTGCCTTCAAGGGCTTATGCAACAAGCTCCCCCCATTTCCGCGTCGCGACTGCCCGTCTCAGCCGCAAGGGAGTGAGTCCATCCTGGCCTCAGCATCCACAGCTCACAGCTGCTCTCTCCATCTTCACCTTCGGCGGAGGGCCTGCCTCACTGGCAGCGGTCACTGCCACGGTTCAGTTCTGCAGCCACCCTGGCAGCAATTCCACGCTGCCAGACCACACCGGCGTATTGCTCAGGCTGCTGCCCTTCACCGTGGCCGAGGGAAGCTCCGGCAGCAGGAAATAACCGGCACCCTTGTCCTGCCCCGGGATCAGCGCGCCCTGAAAACTCACCGTGCGCCGCAGGATCTGCCCCGCCTTCGCCGGATTCTCATCCGCCAGCTTGAAGCTGCCCGTGAACAGGCCCGTGGCCGCATTCAGGCTCAGCGTGAATCCCTGCGGATTCAGGGTACCCGGCTTCGCGACGACCGCCTGATGCCTGCCATTCACGCTGAAATCCTGCCCCAGTACCGGCAGCAGGCCTGCTCCTGTGAGGCGCAGGCTTGCCGGCGCGGGAAGCGCAGTCATGGACGGCAGCAACGGCGTGTTCACTGCCGGTTTCACATACGCCCCGCCCCTCACCTGCAGCGCGTGCCGGTCAAAACCGCGCTTGTGAACCCGGTCCTTCGAGGTCGCCCCCAAGTCATCCTTGCCCCAGAGCGCCGTGCCGCTGACCGCCCGGTCGTTGAAAGACAAGGACAGCAGAGCGCCCCAGGATCCCTTGCCCGCATACAGATTCACAAACACCGGGATGTCCCCGCCAGGCCCCATGATGGTGGAAGCCGTCACCACCTGCCCGTCTGACAGGCGGCCTTTGCATGCGACCACCCCGCGCGGACTCAGCGTCAGGTTCAGAAAACCGGTCCCCTGGGGTTTGTCCGGGTTGGGAAAAACAGCCGCCACTTGCGCGCTCGTCAAGGTATTGAGACTGCCCGCCCAAGGGGCAGGCTTCGCCGCCGTCCAGTCATTGCGCACCGCATGGCCCAGCGCCAGTACCTCCACTTCCGTGGCAGCCTCAGTGCCGTTGCCCGTGCTTGTGCTGGTGCGTTTTCCCACCGAAACGGGATGCAGGGGCTCGCCGTCGGAGATGTCCAGCACCACCACCAGGTCCCTTTTCTCCGCGTCTTTAAAAGACGCAGTAATCCGGGCCTGTTTGCTGCCTGGAACCGCACTGGCGGCCGAAGCAAAACGGAAGCTCTTGCCCCGGATCATCACCGTGCCGCTGGCGGCACCCGTACCGGAGAGCTGGCAGGTGACGGCCGCACCGTGGCGCAGAGCTGCATCTGTGGCATTTGCAGCCGGGTCCGGCACCGCCCCGCGATACGTGCCTGCCAGGACGGAAGGAAACGGCACCACCTCCAGCACAAAGCTCACGGGCGTGGCCCAGCCCAGGGAGTTCAGCGCCTCCACGGTCACCGTCAGTTTCTGGGGGGCCGCCAGACTTCCCTGGATGCGGCGGGAGACGGCATCATACCTCAGCCCTTTTGGCAGTCCCGCCACCTGCACATTGGCCTCCGGGTCCGTCACCTGGATGGCAATGTCCACCGGCGCGCCCGCTGTCAACCGGGTGTCTGGCACAGGCAAAATCCGGGGCACCTGCGGCACCCGCACCTCATACGGCCCGGCATACCCAAAGTAGCCGCTGTCATGGCTGACACGGCAGCGGTAGACCGACTGTGCGGCCTCCGTCACAGACGTGACGGTGAGCACCGGGCTTGTGTCACCACTCATCACACCGATGCCCTGCAGATGCCCCTCCGGCACGCGCGACCACAGAAAGCTCAGCTCATTTTGCAGCGAGACCGGATGCACCTGCACCCCCAGGCTGAAGGACCCGCCCGCTGGCACCACCTGCGAGGCGGAGGCCCCTGTCCTTTGCAAAACCACCATCACCGCCGGGGCCGTCTGCAGCGTGATGCCCGCATAATACACCTCGGCATGATACCGCCCGCCGTTCTGCGGCAGCATACCCGCCACGGAGTGGATGGAGCCGGTGGCACCCGGGATAGCCACCGAATCCTTGAACCATTGAAAGGTCGCCGCAGGCCGGTTCACGGCGATTTCCAGGCTGGCAGGGCCCCCCTCCATCACCAGCACAGATTTCGGCTGGGAGACGATCTCCAGAAGGTCAGCGGGCGCAGCCCATATCTTCACCCGGTCCAGGGCCCACGCATCCAGCCCTGCTCCATCGTGCCTCTGCTGCCGCCAGCGGAGGCTCACATCTGCCTTGCAGGCCTCTTCAGGAAGGGCCACCACCACATCCGCCCAGTCTGAAAACAAGGGGTAGGCTGTGTCCAGCACGCGCAGCACATGCCACGCCCCGCCCTCTCTCGAGTACTCCAGCACCACACTGTCTCCCGGTTCGGAATTGTCCCAAGACGCGCTGCCATCGCGCGCCGCGTTTCCGGCGCGGAGGGAAAACTCGACCCACCCGCCGCCGCTGGCATCCAGCGTGCGCGTCTGCGCCACACGCGGACCTGCATGCCCAAACCACAGCGCCTTGCTGCCATTGAATCCCGCGCCCCCATCCACGGAGGCCGCAGGCGAAGTGGACGTCCACTGGGCCGCATCCACCTCCGGGTCAAAGTCATCCTCCACGGCCACGGCGGGCACCTCGGCTTTAGCCAGGACCGTCAGTGAAGGAGGGCCGTCGCCCAGAGCATTGAAGGGAATCAGGCGATACCGGTACCGCTGCCCCGCCACCACCGTGGTGTCGGTATACGCCGTGACATCCGGCCCCAAACTGGCGATCTGGGTCCACGCCGTGTCGGCCCCTGAATGCCGCTCCAGGCGGTAGCCGTCTTCGCGGCCAGCATCGGCCCAGTTCAGCGTGATCTGCGAAGAAGCGATGTGGGCAAATCCGAGCCAGGGAGCTTTTTTCGCCAGAGTCAGAGAACCTGTCTTGAATGACACCGTGGCTGAAGTCCGGCTGCTCAAGTCCTCCAGCCCAGCTTTCAACCGATACTCATAAGTGGTGTTCGCTGCAGTGCCCGTGTCCGAATAGTTAAATGTGGAACCCGCAAATGTGGCGAGGTCTGCCCAGTCCACCTCCCCTTCCAACCGCCGTTGAAGCTTGATAAAAAACGCCGGATTCGTGCTGGATCCGGAAATGATGACGTTCTGATTTTCTTCCTTCAATGTACCCAAGGTGAGGGTGGGTTGGTAAACAACCACCCATGCCCCTGCGCTTTTGACCGAAGTCACTTCCCCCCGCACCGCCGTAAGGCGGTATAAATACTCCGTGTCGAATTCAATGGCGCTGTCAGAGTAACTGGTGGCCGTCCCGGGAAGTGTGGCCATCCAGGACCAGGAGGATGAACGGGTGCATCGTTCGACGATGACAGAATCCGGATTGCCGGTGATATCAAATTCCAGGCGGAAGCCCAATCCCACGGCCTTGTTGAAGGTAAAGGTGATCACAGGAGCAAGCGGTTGCGTCCGCATGACAAAGATGTCACTCCACTCGGATTCACTGTCGCGAGTTCTGGCTTTCGCACGAAACTCATACTCCGTATTGGGCGGCAGCCCGTAGAAATAGGCATTGTCTTCACCGTAGCCGACATTCACGCGGGCATCCACCCACTCGGTCTCACCTGCGAGCCTGTAGTTCAGGCTATAGTACAGGGTGTACCAGTCGGCCAAAGGATCTCTGGTCCACTTCATCTCCAGACTGTTTGGCAGACTCCGCACTGGTTCGATCACCGGCTTCGCCAGAACAGCCGGCGGCACCACCGGGTCCCCAGCAGCGGCCTCATTTTCAGACAGGATCGCCAGCGGCCTCGGCACCGCCGCGTCTCCCGTCCGCAGCCGCACATCCCCCGACGCCAGAGGGCTGGCAGAGGCCGCAACCAGCAGCAGTAAAACGGAAGAACAGATGGCAAAAAAAGACCTGAGCATGGGGTGGCATCTTACATCGCCTAGGTCTTTGCCTGAAACAACGACTTTGTGGCCGCTGTGCGTGTGGCCGGTGGCTGTTCCAGTTCGGGCATCGGGGCGGCCAGCCCTCCCGCAGAGGCCGGTCCATCGTTTTTTTTTCGCGCCGTGGGCACCTTAGTTCCAGTCTTGACCATCGCGAAAGCGCTTGCCACCCTTCTGCCTGGGTTTGTGAGAAACACCTGCTGTTAGACTGGCCATGCCCCACCCGCCCGCCTTCCACCTCCCATGAAAATCCTGCCAAAGATTGATTCCCCCTGCCCGCAGTCTTGGGAAACCATGACCGGCAGCGCCAAGTGCCGCTTTTGCAGCCAGTGCCAGTTGCACGTGCACAACCTCGCCGCCATGACCGAGGCTGAGCAGCAGGAGCTGCTCGCCAGCAGACTTGCCAAAGGCGAACGCGCCTGCATCGCCTATGTGGAGCCGCAGGCACAGGGCACTTCAGCCACGCCGCCCGCCATCCATGTGCGCAGCCGTACCTGGCTGGCCCTTCAGCGCCTGCCCCGCCCGCTGCGCCATGCCGCCACCTGGCTGCTCTTTGGCCTGACCGCAGCGCTCACCAGTTGCAGCACCGGCAGCCGCCAGCCCCCCAGTCTGGGCCCCGTCATGCCGCCGCCGGAAGGCCCGCCAAAACCCAAGCGGCCCGCAGCCGCCACTGTCACCGCGCCCGCCCCGGCATCCGCATCCCCTTCAGTTTTGGCACACCCGCCAGAACGCCCGCAGACGGCCACAGCCACCGCCACCGGCAGCCCCAAGCCGCCCGTTCCCCTGTCCGGCAAGATCGCCCTGGGCATCATCTTCAGTGAACCTCCGCCCCCTCTCTGGCGGCGCATCTTTTTCTTCTGGAAAGATCATTGAACCGGCACGGATCGCCCCGCCTCAAGACGTGAGGCGATCCTGGCTTCCCGGCCCATGCGACACTCCGCAGCCGCCCTATGCCCGGGTCTCAAAACTGGTTAGGCGGGGAGTTTTCAAGAACGTCGTGGACGTCTCTCCATCCAAGCCTGAAAGGCTGTCGGTGCCGCTGCCGCCGCTGGCCTGGAAGCGGTAAAGACACTGTTCCCTATGCCGCCATATTCTGGGGAGGAAGAGGCAAAGACCAGCCTGTCATCACCTGCCCCAAAGACGACGCGTACAGGACAATGGAACGTGTTCCTGGCCGCCACTCCGCCACTCCGCCACTCCGCCACTCCGCCACTCCGCCACTCCGCCACTCCGCCACTCCGCCACTCCGCCACTCCGCCACTCCGCCACT
>DASWXG010000386.1:0-4656 GCA_036405615.1 Prosthecobacter sp.
GTACGAGGCCCATGCGAACAAAGATCCTCTTTCTGGCATGGGCCCTTGGAATGTCACTGGCCGGAGTTGCTTTGGCGGCTGGGGCAGTGCCGCCGAAAACAACTGTGGTGGTTCGCGATCCTGCTGATCTGCGCAAGGCCCTGGCGGGGCTGAAGCCGGACGCGATTTTGCAGATCGCTCCGGGGGAGTATCCGGGAGGGTATCATGTAAGCGGAGTTACGGGCCTGACGGTGGAGGCGCTGGATGCCAAAAATCCTCAGGTGTTCCGGGGTGGCAAAACGGGCTGGCAGTTCAGCCGCTGTCCTTCGCTGACCGTGCGGCATCTGAAGATCACCGGACAGTCTCAGAACGGACTGAACCTGGATGACGGAAGCGACCCGCAAAATCCCGTGCAGGGAATCACAGTGGAGGACGTGGAGATCACGGACATCGGCCCGCAGGGTAACTTCGACGGCATCAAATGCTCCGGCCTGGAGGGACTGACGATCCGGCGTTGCAAGATCAGCGGCTGGGGCGGGCAGGGGATCGACTTTGTGGGCTGCCACAAGTCGCGGATTGAAGACTGTCACTTCATAGGCAAAGAGGGTTTTTCCGCCAGCGCAGGCATCCAGCTCAAAGGCGGAACTTCTGAGGTGGTGGTGGAAAACTGCCGCTTTCAAGGAGCAGGGCAGAGACCCCTGAACATCGGGGGCTCCACGGGCTTGGAGTATTTCAGACCCAAAGGCGCGCTGTATGAGGCGAAGGCCATTGTGGTGAAGAACAACGTCATCGAGGGCAGCGCATGCGCGGCGGCCTTCGTCGGTGTGGATGGTGCGGAATTCAGCCAGAACACCGTTCTTTACCCTGAGAAGTGGATCTTCCGCATCCTGCAGGAAACCAAGGAGCCGGGTTTTGCCCCGTGCGGAAACGTGGTCATCAAGGATAACCGCATTGTCTTCAAACGGGCGGCGGTGCGTACGGAGATCAACACCAGCAGCGGTGTGGCTGCGGAGACCTTCCGTTTTGAAAACAACCGCTGGTTTGCCGAGGACCGGCCGGAGTCTTCCAAACCCAGCCTCCCTGTGGCGGAAACGGGCGGCGTGTACGGCCGGGATCCGCGTGCGAAGGACTGAAGGGCAGTTTCCCTCAAGGCATGAGTTCAAAAATGCCGAAAGAACCTGGTACGTGAAAGTCAGGCTTTTCGGTCCCAGGATTCACCCAGGGCATCCAGCCGGAGTGTACTTCTCCTTCGGCATCGGGGGTGAATTCGGCACGGTAAACACCGGCATAAAACTCCTGGCTGCCTTCTTTGAGAATGCCGAGGCTGCGCAGGGTCTCCAGCGGGATGCTGCCCTGGACGGAGTAGCGGGAACCTCTGACCTCGGTTTCCAGGTGGAGATCTGGCACGGCCCATTCCCAGTCAAACTCACGGTAGGTCCGGGCGGAGTAGGCGAGCGCTTCACCCGCAGGGGTCATCTCCAGGCAGTAGTAGGGGTTCAGATCCAGCGAAGGGGCCAGGAAGATTTCCACACGGTCCGAGGCGAGAACGCGCTCTTTTAGAGTTTCGCCGGTTCCCTGCACCAGATGATCATCCACGCAGTCGAACAAAAAGTGCAGACGTTCCTGATCCCAGAGGGCTTTGAATTCGGTCTTCGGCGGAAGGGTGTCCTCCCAGGGAAAGCTGAAACTGTCCAGCCGGGTCGCCGTGCTCCAGTCGATACGGGCCGTGGTGATGTGTTGTACCGTGTATCGGGGCAGGTCGCGCGCAGGAGCGGTCATGGCGGAAGGGGGAGATTCTACAGTGGCAAAGCAACGGAAGAAAAGGACAGTTTTCTTGCGCACACAACGCGGTCTTATTCTACGCCTCGGACGGCACGGCGGCTGCCCTGCAGGCAAGAAAAATTCCGGAATGGTGACGGTTGAGCGCTCGCCAAAGAGGTGTCTGGTCCCTATGAATGAGGGCATTGCTCATGAAATCCCTTCTTTGGTGTTTGTCCTCCTTTGCACTCACGGCCATGGCCCAGGAACCTTCCCCTCTCATCATCGCGCACCGGGGTGCCAGCGGTTATCTGCCGGAACATACCCTGGAGGCCAAGGCCATGGCGCATGCCATGGGCGCGCCGTTCATCGAACAGGATGTGGTGCTGAGCAAAGACGGGGTTCCGGTCATCCTGCATGATGTGCATGTGGACACGGTGACGGACGTAGCCTCCCGCTTTCCCGGCAAGAAGCGTGAGGACGGGCGGTTTTACGCCATTGATCTGACCCTGGAAGAGCTGCGCCTGCTGAAGGTGACTGAGCGGTTCGATGCGAAGACGGGAAGGCAGGTGTTTCCCAAGCGTTTTCCCATGGGCCGTTCGTCGTTCCAGATTCCCACCTTGGAAGAGGAATTGCAGCTCATCCAGGGTCTGAATGCCAGCACTGGACGGCAGGCGGGCATCTACCCGGAGATCAAACAACCGGCCTGGCATCGCCAGCAAGGCCAGGACATCAGCAAGGTCGTGCTGCCGCTTCTGGAAAAGTATGGTTATGCGGGCCGTGAGAGCGCCTGTTTTGTGCAATGCTTCGAGTATGAAGAGGTGCGCCGCATCCGCCAGGAACTGGGCTGGAAGGGGAGGCTGATCATGCTGCTGGGAGGTGGTGTGAAAGGTTCGGACGGCACCGACTTTGCGCGACTGCGTTCACCGGCAGGACTGAAGGAGCTGAAGCTGGTGGCAGACGGCATCGGCCCGGCGATCAGCAGCGTCATTGGGGCGGATCGTCAAAACACCTCGCTGGTTGCGGATGCCCATGCCCAAGGCTTGCTGGTGCATCCCTACACTCTGCGAACGGATGAACTGCCGAAGTTTGCGAAGTCAGCGGAGGACCTGATGGAGCTGCTGTTCCGGCAGGCGAAGGTGGACGGGCTGTTCTCGGACTTTCCCGATGTCGCATTGAAGTGGCTGGCGAGGCCGTGATTCATAAAAAAACAAACATCTGGTTATTCTGTGCGTGTGAAACGGTTGCTTCTTTGCCTGATCTTCGCTGCCCTGGCGGCACTGCTGATGCTGCGTGTGAGGGAGAGCGATAAACGCAGGGAGGATGGGGAGCCGCCGCCAGCAAAGGTGTTCGCGCCACCGCTTCCCGTATGGCAGCAGGCGCTGGAACAGGCTTTCCAGAAAGCGAAAGAAGATCCGGCGCTGGCGGGGGCGACAGTGGGCTTTTGCCTCTTGGATGCCGGGGGCAAGGTGCTGTTCGAGCAGAACGGGCATGCCTCGATGATTCCCGCATCCACCTTGAAGACGGTGACAACAGCCACGGCGCTGGAAAAGTGGGGGCCGGATCACCGGCTGGAAACCCGGCTGCTGGCCAAGGCTCCGGCACAGGAGGGCGTGATTGCGGGAGACGTGGTGATGCGCGGTGGCGGAGATCCCATGCTGGCGCTGGAGGACCTGGCTGTGTGGGCGGGCAGGCTGCACACCGAGGGCGTGCGCAAAATCACCGGGCGGATCATTGGCGACGGCAGCCTTTTTCCAGGCTCGCTTTATGGCGACTTCTGGGGCTGGGGAGACATTGGCAACGGCTACGGCAGCGGGGTTGCCGGGCTGAACCTGGAACACAACCGCTGTGGGGTGAAGTTTGATGCCGGAGCTGCGGAAGGGGATGCGGCGGTGTTTGCTGGCGCGGAGCCGGAGGTGCCGGGAGTGGTCTGGATCAATGAAACGAAGACCGGCGCGGAAGGATCGGGCGATGGCATCATGATCCATGGCGGCGAGCGCACGGGCCGGCTGTTTTTGCGCGGCACCGTTCCTTTGGGTGCCAGGGGCTTTGCTGTGCAGGGGGCGGTGCCGGACCCTGAACTGTATGCCGCGCATCATCTGAAGCTGGCATTGGCCCGTGTGGGCATTGCGGTGGATGGAGAGGCAATCACCGCAGCCTCTCTGCGCGAGAAGGGTGAAGCGCTGCCGGTGCATGATGAGGTGCTGCTGAAACACGAATCGCCGCCGCTCATCGAGATTATCACCAGCATCCATGCCACTTCGGACAATCATGAAACGGATTGTCTGTATCATTGGTTAGGTGTTGGCGGAAGGGAGGGGCCTGCCGAAGTGATCCGTAAACACTGGCAGGAAAGGGGGCTGGCCTTCTCCGGTCTGCGCATGGTGGACGGCTGCGGGCTTTCCAGGGCGGATTTCATCCGCCCGCTGGACCTGGCTTTGCTTCAGCAGAAAGCGGTTTCGGGGCCTCAGGGTGCGCTTTACAAAGAGTCTTTGCTGGCTTCGCGCGACGGTTCCGTTCGCTGGAAAGGCGGGGCGATGTCGGCAGTGAGGTCGTACACCGGACTGGTCAGCACTGCCTCCGGCGAAGAACTGGCCTTTGCGCTGATGGTGAACCATTTTGGAGATTCACAGCCGGTGGGCGCGCTCCGCGATGCAGTGCTGGAGGCGGTGAAGAAACATTAAAGGAATGTTTTTTTTGCGGGGCATGATCCGATCGCCCGGCGCTTTGCGCATGAGGGGCTGCCATGCAAACCCGATCTCTCCTCGCAGCTTCCATCCTTGCCCTGTCACTCAGCTCCTGTGCCACCTACACCACGCCGGGCCGGCCGGCGGACATGGGGGTGTTCACCAACCCCAAAGTGAAGAAGGCCTATGTGGCGCGGCCAGCCATCCGTTTCCCGGCGAATGTGGCGGTCAT
>DASWXG010000387.1:0-2245 GCA_036405615.1 Prosthecobacter sp.
TGGCCCGTCGTCAGGGAGGTGGCACCGCCCCACTGGCCATCTGTGGCCGAAGACGGGAAGCCTTCGATCTCCCCCATGTCCACCAGCGTTCCCAGCGAGTTGATACGGTAGAGGTGGCCGCCATTCTGGTCCACGCAGTAGAGGTAGCCGCCGTAGGAAGCCAGGCCGTTGAGCTTCTTTCCAGAGTACATGAAAAGCGGCTCCAGTGTCTGGTCGGATTCGATGTAGTAAAGCGTGGTGTCCCAGTTCCCAGAACCCGGAGAAGTCTCCACATTCTGCATGATGTAAAACCGGTTATCACACACAAACGGCGCGCCGACGTTCGCCACAAAACCGAAGTCGATGGTGTTGTCCACGTTGCCACTCCCGGAAGAACCGGGTTCTGTGCCTACAGCCAGTTGAATGACCGGGCTGTAAGCCGCTGTGCCTGATCCGCCAGGCTGTGCGCCGTCGTTGTCCAGATCATCTCCATTGTCCGCAACATCCACCACCGAGCTGACACGAGAGAGCGGGGGCGTGGGAATCTTCACAAAATAACGGCCGGCCGTGAGCCCTGAAAAACCGTAGATGCCTCCGCTGGCCGTTGTCGTGGAGGCCACCTTTGTATCTGCGTTGCCGTTCGTGCCGCCGATGGCATTGTCAGCACCGGGGGTCCACAGTTCCACCAACACGTTGTTGATACCGCTCTCCGATGTGTCTTTGAGACCGTTGTCGTTGGCATCATTCCAGACCAGATTGCCGATGCCCAGGCTGGAGGCCACATTCACCACATGATCTTCAACCTCCCCGTTGCCGTCCGCCCCATCGGAGCCTGGACTGCTGACAGAGGTTAGCCGTACCCGGACTCCGACCGAACCGACGGTGGCATTGGTGGGAGGCGTAAAGTTGATAGTGCGTGTGGAGTTCGAAACGCCGTTGGCTACGGTCACGTTGGCAGCGACCTGCTCCCCTGAATCCGTCAACACCCCGTTGTCGTTCCAGTCAATCCAGGCATTGAGGTATGCAGTGCTGCCGCTGCCATTGGTCACGACCACGGCCATGGAACTGGCAGATCCCCGCTGAACACTGGCAGGCAAAGTGACACCGTCCTCATCATCACTGCCTGTATTGTCATCACCCGTCGCGCTGGAGTTGGTGGTGGCGGAAAGCTCTGAGTCCACCGTGGCTCCCAGCCTCAAGTTGCTGTTCACCGCGCTGCTGGCATTTGGGAAGGAAGAGTAGTCACCGTAATCGCTGGGATTGGTGATGGCGATGACATAGTCCTCCACCTCACCTGAACCATCGGTTCCGGTTGGCCCGGGACTGCTCGTGGTGGTCAGACGCACGCGAATACCGGCAGTACCAAGGCTGGCTCCGGAAGGAACCGTGAAACTGATCACCCTGTTTGCGCCAGAAGTTCCTCGGGCAATGGTGGTGTTGGAGGCGATCTGCTCTCCGGAGTCCGTCAGGGAGCCATTGCGGTTAAAGTCAATCCACGCATTCAGGTAACCCGTGCTGCTGGATCCGTTGGTCACATTCACCGTGATGCTCGAGGACTGGCCAGGAACCAGGGCCGTGGGCAGTGTCACACCGTCTTCGTCATCGCTGCCGGTGTTGTCATCGCCGGTCGCCGAAGAATTTGTCGTCGCGCTGGATTCCGCGTCCACGGATGCGCCGATGCGCAAGGTTGAATTGCGGGTGCTGCTGGCGCTGGTGAAGGAACTGTAGTCTCCGTAGTCGAGCGTCTGCCCGAAGCCCTGCTGGGAGAGCAGCAAGCAGGTCAGCATGGAAAAGGCGACTGCCCCCAGCCAGCCGAAAAGCCGCCGGTTCCCCAAGAACCTGCGGCTGCTTGTTGCAGAAGTGGAGGGCAGAATCATGCCGTTTTTTCGTGCAAATCAAAAAACGGCAGGCCGGGAGGGACGGCGGCGGGAGAACAGCGCCGCCAACACGGCGCATCCGCCAAAGACCAGGGTCCCTGGCTCCGGCACCGGCACCAGGCTGGTCTGCAAACGGTAAGGCAGTCCGCCGCCAGTGGTGCCATTCAGTCCGCCAAAGACGGCCTCATCGGCATCAGCAAGCTGCCAGTCATAGGAAGTCGAAGCCGGGTCGGCAGGATCCGGGAACACCCAGTCATTGGCAGCGTCTCCCAGGCCGGAACCATCCGTCACCAATGCCCACTCCGTGTCCGTGTTGCGATCCTTGGTGTTGTAAACCCAGAGATACACAATCTCACCCTGCACAAAGACGCTGGAAGGGTTGGCATCCG
>DASWXG010000388.1:0-6511 GCA_036405615.1 Prosthecobacter sp.
CGTACCCACACACCGCCATGTTTCGGCAGGGTCAGGCTCTCGCTCCCGATCCGTAGACGCCCCGTGCCTTCCAGCACAAAGTAGAACTCCTCCGCGCGCACATGCTTGTGCAGGGTATTGGCGCTCTTCGGCGGCATGCGCCACAGCCTCGCCCCGAGATTCTCGCTGCCTGTGCGCTCCAGAAAGTCCGCATTCGGGATCTTCATCAGGTTTGAAAGCCGCCACGTGAGATCGTCGGGGGTGATGAGGTGGTATCCTGGACCGGAGTTCATGCGGAAGATGACATCTTCTTGGCCGCAAATGCAACGCAACTGGCACGCGGTTTTGGCCGCAGACACACAGATGCCAGGTAAAGAGATTGCCACGCACCGGCGAAACGCTGAGGGTGGTGATTGGAAATCTATGAAAAATGTCTTTTATGGTTTGATGGCTCTGGCTGCCATCTCGGTCGTGGCCCCGGCAAAGCTGGCAGCCCAGGAGAACAAGCTTTCCCTGGCGGGCTTGAAGAAGGAGCATAAAACCAAGCTGCTCCGGCAGGAAAAGATCGGTGAGCCCGCGCCTGAACCGCCAGCAGGAGTTCTTGAGAAGGTGCGCTATGAGGCACCGCTGGGGAAGATGGCCGCCTATGTGAGCCCGGATCCCAAAGACGGGAAAAAGCATCCGCTCATCATCTGGCGCGTGGGCGGCTTTGCCAACAGCATCGGCGGAGGTGAATGGGAGGAGTCGGAGCGTGACAATGACCAGAGCGCTTCGCAGTATCGCAAGGCCGGGGTGCTGATGATGTACCCGTCATTGCGCGGCGGCAATGACAACCCCGGATTCATCGAGGGCTGCTATGGCGAGGTGGAAGACGTGCTCGCCGCTGCGGAGTATGCCAAAAAGCTGCCTTATGTGGATCCCGCGCAAATCTACCTGGGCGGGCACAGCGTGGGCGGAACCCTGGCGCTGCTGACGGCGGCCATGGACAAGAATCCCTTCAAAGCGGTGATCGCCTTTGGCCCCATCCACTCCACCGCCCACTACGGCCAGGAGAACGTGCCCTTCGATGCCGAGAACAAACTGGAGATGGTCGCCCGCGCGCCCATCGTTTTCCTGAACACCATCGCCACCGATACGTGGGTCATTGAAGGTGCGGACGGCAACATCGACGCGCTGAACGCGATGAAGGAGCAGAACAAGAATCCGAAGGTTCGCTTTGTCGAGGTACCCGGAGATCACTTCTCCGTCCTGGCTCCCTTGAATGAAGTCATCGCCAAACGCATTTTGGCCGCAAGCAAGGATGGCAAGTTCGTTCTCAACGGCGAGGAACTCAAGGCGGCCGCGAAGTAACAGGACACATGCTCCTGTGAGTGTCCGCGACCCTGCATGCCACTGTCATCCGGTTTGACAAGAACACGGCAGGCAAGTTCCGTCTCCCCTCGCATGCAACCCGATCTGTTTTCGCTGCCCCAAGCTTCAGCTCCCCGCCACAGCCTGTTTCTCGCGCTTTTTCCAGACCGCGAAACCACTCAGTGCATCGCGGCCATGGCGGGTGAACTTCAGCGTAAACATGCATTGTCGGCACGGTTGCGGCCTCAGGATCATCTTCACATCACCCTGCATTTTTTTAACGACTACCCCGAGATTCCCACCTCATTCGTAGAGCTTGTGAAACAGGTCTGTGCGCCTGTTGCTGCCAGCGTTTCACCTTTCGAGGTCATGCTGGATCAGGTCACCAGTTTCCAGGCAAAACCCGGACATCATCCGCTGATCTTGATCCCGGATGAGACCTCTCGGGAAAGTTTGAACCGTCTTCACGAGGCGCTTCTAAAAGTCCTCAAGACATCAACCAGCAAACCCTTCAGCCCGCACCTCACGCTTTCTTATGAGCAGAAAGTGCTGCGCCCTGAGCCCGTAAAACCCATCCGCTGGACCGCGCACGAAATGGCGCTCATCAGCAGCGAACAAGGCCGCTCGCTCTACCAGCGCCTGGCCACATGGAAGCTGGGTGCCTGAGCCTCCATTCAGGTCCGTTCCTGTCCTCTCAAGTCGCCGCGCGACGTCCGTGCCTGAACCCGGCCTTTCAAGGCCGGGTTCCTGAGCCACCATCTCCCGGATCACCTCCGGGCCAGTCGCAGGGCGACGCCCGAACCGGTCGCATCACCCTGAACCACGACCTCCGTGGAGCCGGCCTTTAGAACACCTGGAGCAACGCCACCTGGAAAATGAGATCGCTGTTCGGCGGGATCTTGCCCCCCACAGCACGGTTGCCGTAGGCGATGTTGGCAGGAATGTACAGCACCCACTGGTCGCCCGGTTTCATCATCTGCAGAGCCTCTGTCCAGCCCGGGATCACCTGGCCCACCCCAAAGCTGGCGGGCTGGCCGCGATCAATGGAACTGTCAAAAACCGTGCCATCGGTCAGCTGCCCCCGGTAGTGCACAGACACTGTGTCAGAAAGGCCCGGAGAACGGCCGTCGGCTGGACCTGAGGCCAGCACACGGTATTGCAGTCCGCTGGCCGTGGTGATCCAGTTCTTGGTGCTCGGCGCATCCGGGTTTGGGACGGCACTGCTGGCGCTGGCTCCCGCAGCCGTTGCGGCAGCGGCAGGAGCTGTCGTGGTTGCCGCCGCAGCAGGTGCGGCTGCCTTGGTCTGCCCGGCTTTCTCCGTCTTGTCCTCCGCCGTCTTGCAGGCAGTCATCGTCACCAAAAGAGCGCAGGAGAGGGACAGGGAAAGAGGCTTCATAACCGGATGTTGTTTAAAGTTAGTTGGGCGGAAGGCGGGTTGATGCGGGATGGGCTGTGGGCCATCCCGGCTGCCGGGGAAATGACCGAGGACCCGGTTCTCCGCAACTGCTTCCGCGTGCAATCATCCGTCGTGGTCGGCGGGGCTTCTCAGACACCGGTTTTCTCGGCAGCGGCGGCCGGGTTCAAAATATCGCCGTAGTGCTCCACCGCACACGCGGGGCATACCCCGTGGCTGAAGCGGGCCTCCGTGCGCGAGGTCACATAGTCCTCGATCTGGTGCCAGTTGCCCTTTTCATCGCGGATGTCTTTGCAGAAAGCGCACGTGGGCAGGATGCCCTCCAAGGTGCGCACCCGGGCGCGCAGGGCCTGGGTTTGTTCAGACAGCTTGCCCACCAGAAAGGTGATGAAGAGCAGCACGGCCAGCCGCAGGATGCCGTTGATGATGGCCGCTTCCAAAGTGTAGGGGATGCCCCAGGCACACTGGATGCCAAAACGGATCACACACAGCACCGCCCCCATCGCCAGTCCGGTGCGCAGGCCGCAGTTCCAGGCCAGCAGCGCCACCGGAATCACGAACAGAACAGGGAAGAAAACCACCGGCCCGGCCAGGTAGTCAAAGCAGGAAACCACCAGCGCGATGCCAAACAAAACCCAGCGGTTGTTCCAGGGGAACCGCTCGAAGAAATATTCATTCTGTGGGGAAGGCGACCGCTCGCTCATGCTGCGTAAAGCCTTAACGAACAAGGAATTGGCTGCCCGCACAAGCATTATCGGCTCCGTGTAAGCCAATGTAACAGCCGCATGAAGCGCAACCGCAGCCCCGCACGAAACCCCTCCTAAGTGGCAATCTTGTCCGCCCTGGAAGTGAGGTGGACACTTCGTGTTTACTGCGGAAAGGATCACCCGCATCCCGTCTTCATTTTGACAAGAGCGTGGGCCCCCTGTCCGCGACTTTGAGCTAAACGCGACGGACTGCCGTCAACAACCGCATCTGCCTCCTTATACCTCCAGCCTTCATTGTTTTTCGTCGCAGAGCGACAGTCGTGTCTTAGCCCGGCTTTCAAGGCCGGGTATGTACGCGATCAACCCTTGACGATGGGCCAGAGTCGCAGAGCGACGGCCGAACCGCCCGTTATCCTCTCAGAGGTTGTCTGAAAAACAGGAACCTTTTCCAGACATAGGTTGCTCAGAGGCCGTCTGAAAATGGCCTGTCAAGATGCTTCCTGGGCCAGTCCCCCAGTCTTGAGTTCCCTTGATGCCAGATGCCAGATGATCCCGGCGGGATCACCGCAGCTAGCCGGGGCGTAAAGGAGCGCAGCGACTGCACCCCCGGTTTAACGGCCCACACTCTTTGCTCAAGGGCGCATCCCGGCAGGGATGCCAGCGATGCAGACTGCCCCCCTGGGGCTGCACCCCGGGTTTATCCTCGCTGCCGGCATACCTCCGGCATGCCCCGGAGAGAATGTGACGTCTGCTGCGAAACCGGGGGGCTGTTCCGCATGGCCAGCGGATAAGCCTTTTTCAGACAGGCACTCAGGCTTGGATAAAGGCAGAAGCGCCCGTTCGCTCGTTTCATTGAGCCTTGCCCAATGAAACGTACAGGCCATTCACCCCAAGAAACGGGTGGCAGTCTATGAGCAATCCTCAGTAAATGAACCGCCTCCGGTCCAGCCTCACCCCTCCATCACCTTTCTCAACACCCCCATCTGCGACTTCGCCCGCTCCTCCACATAGGCCATCGCCTTCTTCACCTTGGCCTCAGCGGCCGGGTAGTCCTTGTGAATGCCCATCAGGATCTCAAACATCTTCTCCGCAGGGGTCGCATCAAACTCCGGTGCCCATTCCTCCAAACCGATGTCCTTGAACATCCAGCACTTGGGCGAGTGAAACTCCGAAAAGGTGTGCATCATCGGCGTGCCCATCGCCAGCGCCATGATCGGCGTATGCGGCTCATGGCAGATCACGGTGTGGGCCCGGGCATAGAAGGAGCAGGCCTCATCCACGTTCCAGAACTCGTCAAAGTTCACCACATGCTTTTTCAGGTCTTCCGGCAGGGTGTCGTAAATAAACTTCTTGTTATACTCCATCTCCTTCCGCACCTCGGGGGCGATCACCACCTTCCACCCCGTCTCCTTCACCCACATGGCAATCAGGTCCTGGTACACCTTCGCCCGGCGCGTGTCATCGGCGATGTTCTCTGGCGTCGGGTGCAGCGGGTTCAGCTTCTGGGGCCGTTTGTCATCCACGCCCGGGCTGGTCGGCGAATGAGTGCGCAGTTGCAGGGTGATGAATTTCTTCTCTTCCAGCCCGTGCTTTTTCATCCGCGCCAGCGCCCGTTCCTCATCGCGTACGTCGATGCCAAAGCAGCCGTCCGGGCCAAATTCCAGCACCGGCGGTTTCACGCCCACATCCTGCAGCAGCTTCAGCGTCTTGGAGTCGCGGCAGTAGATGCAGGCCGCGTTGTTCAGCAGGGCGATCCGTTTCTCCGCATCCTTCCCCGTCACCATGTCCGGGAAATACGACTGCCCCTGCAATCCCCAGGGTTTGCCCGCTTTCTGGCAGTAGGCCATGAAATCCGTGCTCTGGCCCATGCCCGGCCCGCGCAGGAAGAAGTCACTGCGACCAATCGCCTCCTGCACCGGCCCGCCCTTTTGGGTGAGCGATCCCTTCACGATCTCCAGCTTCGGAAACCGCTTCATCAGCATCGCATCCACCGCCTCATTGGTATTCGCCGCCCACAGGATCACCTTCGCCTCTGGCAGATACTGCTCCAGAAACCGCAACGTCCCCGGCGTGTGCCCAATGTCCCCAATATTCTTCACCGCCCAGCCGCACTGCAGCAGCACTGTTTTCTGCTTATTGGTGGATTGGGTAAAGGCAGGCACGGACGGCAAAACGGCCGCGCCAAGCGCGAGACCGGAGTTTTTGAGGAAAGTGCGGCGGGTGGTCATGGAGAAAGGAACGAACACATCTGGCAAGTATCGTACAAACGTGGCTAAATCCTCCCATCAAGATAATTAATTTATCAAAATGCCCTTGCACCAACCTTGCGAAATGCCATATAAATATCTCCCATGGATCGTAAGGCTATAATAATAGAAGCTTCCTACACGGACCCCGCTACAAAAGGGGCTGAAGCAGACGCAATGTTATGGCGCGATTTCCTCGAATCCGACATCGGAGGAGGGTGGAGGGCTTCAGACGTACTGTTTATTTCCAATCCCTCGCCAGATGAACTAAATTTAACTCTCCTCAAGGCGGCAAATTCTGAATACGCGTTCGTCGTGTTTTGTGGTCGTGGAGACTTACTTAAGTTAGACAAGCCTTGGCGAGAAACAGCTCTCTATTTTGGTCCTCACGGCACACTAACAGAATCTCTTCTTACCCCCAAAACACCTAAATGCACTCTATTATTTGATTGCTGTCGTTATCAAGATAACCTGATCCCTGACCAACGGCTTTTTGTCAAAGTTAAATCTGGACTTGCTAGGGAGCGATTTGATGAATCTCTAAAAAAATCAGAAAATGGCCTGGTTAAAATTTTTGCAAAAAATGGAGAAAACCAGACAGGCAAACATCAGTCTTTTTCAAGACATTTAATTCAACAGGCTCAAAAATGGGCGCATACGGACTCCTCAGTATTAGGGCAAGACATCGCATTCAATCTAGCTAACGAAGCTATCAAATCGATTTATCCTCTACTACACTGCGAGTATTTTCCAGGGCGCCGCTCGCATCATTTCCCGTTCGCTGTCCATGTCTAAAAAAAGCTGCATTCAAGCCA
>DASWXG010000389.1:0-4292 GCA_036405615.1 Prosthecobacter sp.
CATAAAGAGTAGATCTAGACCTCAAAGAAGGGTTGTCATAAAATTGTAAACTATTGGTAATGAATGATTTGCGTTAAGACAAATTTCTTGAACATCAACTTTATTGAAAATTTAGATTATTCTAATAGAATCTCAATTTACAGAATTTCTGAAAAATGATGCGCCAAATGTTGCAGTGATTCTAGTTTTTGATATAATTACTATATCAAACAAAAGAAACTGCTATGAACGCTGCTGCCAAAGTCACCTTCGCTGTTCTGACATTGCTGGTTTTTGTGCTCCCTCAGCAGGCGAAAGCCCAATACGGCTACGCCGCCAGCCACTATGCCGCCCAGCAGGCCGCTTATTCCCAGCAGCAACAGCAGGCTCAATATGAAGCCCAGCGGCAGCAGCAGGCCTGGGCTGCCTATCATGCGCAGCAGCAACAGCAGGCCGCCTATCAGGCCCAGATGCAGCAGCAAGCTGCCTATGCTGCCGCCATGCAACAGCAGCAGATGGCCGCACGGCGTGCAGTGCCGGTTGCTCGCCCAGTGATGGCCGGAGGCCCGCTGATCCGTTTCGACGGCCGTTATGCTTCATGCTCTGCCAGCCTTCCAGGCCAGGTGCAGTATCTCATCAACGCTGCCAATCACCTGCAGAGCAGCCCCTACGCCCGTGGTGCAGGCCATGGCCAGGTGGAAGACCGTGCCTATGACTGCTCCAGTTCCACTTCCTATGCGCTGATCAAGGCTGGCCTGCTGAAGAAGCCGCTGACTTCCGCCGGTTTTGCCAACTATGGCGTGCCAGGGGAAGGTCGCTTCATCACGATCTGGGTAAAACCTGGGGAGCATGTTTTCATGACCGTGTGCGGTCTTCGTCTGGACACGTCCGGAAGCCGCAGTGGTGAGGGCCCACGCTGGCGCACCCAGGGCCGCAGTTATGCAGGCTTCACTCCACGGCATATTCATGGCCTGTAACTCTCATTTTTGTGACTCGCTTGTCAGTTTTGTCTTACATGCGTGTTACAAATTGAAGAATCACCCCTTACAAACCGGAGGACTTCTCAATCATGCAAAAAATCATTTCTCATCGGGTGGAGTGCAATGACGGGGAGGCGGTTTCAGCCTTGGCCAATCGCGATGAAACGGGGCTTGGCTGGGACATTATGACAGGTTTTGGCGGTCGTATGACGGTTCCCCACATGGCAGAAACGGTGGCTGACTGGGTAGGGCAGGTTCATGGGCGTCAGAAGGACTTGGGGGCGGCCCAGGTCTCCGCTACCGATGGTTTCTGGCAGGCCCTTGCCCATCCAGACGGGCCGGAGCTTGAGAAGAGCAAAGCTGAAACGGGACGCTTCCGGTAGAACCAGCCGTGGAAGTGGCTGGTGCGGGACTTCTCGCGTCCGATGCGCTGGCTCAACGAGCATCCTGGCGGTTTTAAAACACGTCTAATTTTCCACGCGGTTCAGCGTATAAGCATGGCCCGCGGCATTTGCCGGAAGACGGCCGTCCATCGGTCTGTTTCCGCCGGTGGCGCAGGCATCCTGACATAACCAACTTTGCATGAAATCATTCCTCCCGTCGGTTCTCCTTGCCGGTGGCGTCATGTGGGCAGCCCTGGCCGCCCCTGCGCCGAAACTCAAAGTGCTCATCATTGACGGGCAGAACAATCACAAGTGGGAGATCACCACCCCCGTGCTGAAGGATGCGCTGGAGAGCAGCGGAGCATTTGAAGTGACCGTTTCCACGGCCCCTGCAAAGGGAGCCAAGGCCGATGCCTGGGCTGGGTGGAAGCCTGACTTTGCCCCCTATGCGGCAGTGGTCAGCAACTACAATGGCGAGCCCTGGCCGGAGGCTGTGCGCAGTGCTTTCGACAGCTATGTGAAAGGCGGCGGGGGCTTTGTCTCCGTGCATGCAGCCAACAACTCGTTTCCGGAATGGAAAGAGTATAACCAAATGATTGGTGTGGGCGGCTGGGGCGGTCGCAATGAAAAGTCCGGCCCGTGGCTGTATGTCAAAGACGGGAAGCTTTTTCGCGACACCAGTGCGGGCAACGGCGGTGCCCACGGCCCCCAGCACGAGTTTGTGGTGGAGGTTCAGGACGCAGACCACCCCATCACCCGCGGTCTGCCGAAACGCTGGCTGCATGCAAAGGACGAGTTGTACAGCCGCTTGCGCGGCCCTGCGGAAAACATCCGCATCCTGGCCAGTGCCAAGTCTGATCTCACGGCCGAGCAGGAGCCAAACCTGATGGTGCTGGACTATGGCAAGGGGCGCGTTTTCCACACCACTCTGGGACATGCCGACTACTCCATGCTGTGCCGTGGATTCTACGAGACACTGCAGCGCGGTACCGAATGGGCAGCCACAGGGGAGGTGCAGCGCACGGCGGATCTGCCGGCCGATTTCCCGGCGGAAGGCAGCCTGTCTCCAGTGAAACTGGAGGGCTTTCCAAAACAGCAGACTCCGGCTCCGAAGAAGTAGCCCGGACAGCCGGTTACTCTCTCAACCAGTCGAGGAAGTTTTTCTTCAAACTGATGGGCGGCGTTCCTTGCGGAGCGCCGTCTTTTTCATGTCCGGCAGATGTGCCGGACTCTTCACCACCGGGCGGTTCGTTCAGCGGGAGCGAAAACGGGGGCTCTTCGGCAAGAGGCGGAAACGCGGTTGGAGTTTGTGGCGGAGGAGGGGGGGAGAGCTGGGAAGACTGCAAACCGCTCCAGGGAGCAGGCGGCACACTTGCTGCCGGACTGGAGTTGCCGCCTGCCAGCAGATGGGCTGGCGGGTCCGGGGTGAGAGGGATGCTGATGGTGTCTGGCAGGATGTCCCGGGGATGGGGCGGGATGGCGGTACTGTCTGCCACTTCCACAAACACAGGCGCTTCATTCAGCCATGCGGGAGGATTCCACTGGGTGGAAGGATCTGCAGGCGGGACAAACAGCTCGGCGGGAGGCTGCAGGGCGGCGCGCAGTTCGTCGAGGCTGCGCGGCTTCAGTTCGGAATCTTCATCCCGCTCCAGAAACGGCTGGGAAGGGAGGCACACATCCTCCAAAGACCCTGGGGCTGGCAGCGGGGGGAGTCTGTTTGCCGGTTCCGCTCCCGAGTTAGGGAGGACCGCTGTTCCTGATTTCCGGTCGAGCTTTCTGGCAAGTGCCCAGGAGGCGAGTCCTGCCAGCAGCAGGGCACCGCCTTTGCGGGCCCGCGTGCCGACCACAGCACCTGCGGTTAGAACGACGGCGGCCTGTGCCATTTTGCTGACGAGGCTGCCAGAGGTCTCTTCCTGTGGAAACTGACGAATCATAGAGATGCCTCACAGGCTACCTCAAGCAGGCGTGAGAGCAACCCTGCATTCAGGGCTGCCAAGGTGCATCTCTGCGACTGGCGCTTGTGTTTTAAGAGGGGACTGGAGAGGTGAGCGGCACCCGAAGTTTGAAACGTGTCTCCACGCCGGGCGTGCTGGTCAGCTCAATGCTGCCGCCATGGGCCTCGACGGTACGGCGCACAATGCTGAGGCCCAGGCCCGTGCCTTTGATCTCAGGAGAGTGATGTTTATGACCACGGAAGAAGCGTTTGAAGACAAACGGAAGATCATGCGCAGGAATGCCGATGCCGTTGTCCACCACATTCAGCACACAGTGATCGGCAGACCACTGGCCGGTGACCTGGATGACAAGGCCGGGGTTGGGATTCTCCTTGATGGCGTTTTCCAGCAGATTGGTAAAGACCTGGTCCCAGTAAAAGCGGTCGCCCACCATCTGGCCGCCATCGGCGGGGAAATCCAGGTTCACTTTCACATCGCGGCCTTCCATCATCGGGGCCAGGTGATCCAGCGCGTCTTGGACACAAGAACGGGCGGTGAAGGGTTCCAGGTTCAGCGCCGAGGTGCCGTTCTCAAGGCGCGAGATGGTAAGCATGTCCTCGATGATGCGGATGATGCGCTTGCCGTGTTTTTCCATGACGCTCAGGCTGCGTTTCATGGCGGCGTCGTCTTTGATGACCCCGCTTTGCAAGGTCTCGATGTAGCCGTTGATCAGCGTCAGCGGTGTGCGCAGTTCGTGCGAGGCGTTGGCGACGAAGTCTTTGCGTACCTGGTCGGCCAGCATCTGCTCGGTGATGTCATACACCATCAGCCAGGCCCCGGCTTCAGCCTTGGCGGGGAGGGGCGCGGCCTCGATGAGGTAATGGCGGGTGTTCACCACGCCTGAGCCCAGGGTGGTGTTCATCTCGATCTCCTTCACGGTACGCCGCTGGTTTTGCAGCGCAGTCTGCACCGTGTCGCTCACCTGGTGGTCGGCGAATTCCTCCAGCAGGGTACGT
>DASWXG010000390.1:0-4225 GCA_036405615.1 Prosthecobacter sp.
ACGCTTTTACGAACTCGGCTACGAATGAAGCGGGGTGCCTTGAACAACTCCAGGGGAAGGCTTTCGGTAGAGCACGTGGTGACACAGCGGATGGCCTGCCTCCACCGACGGATGCATGAAGTCTTCGCCAGGATCGTGGGAAAAGCCCAGGCGTTCCATCAGCCGCCGGGACCTGAGATTGACGGCCGCAGTGAAGGACACAAGCCGGTCCAGATGCAAAACTGAAAAGGCATATTCCTCGGCCTGCTGCGCCGCAGTGAACGCCACGCCCCGGCCCCAATAGTCCCTGCGCAGCCGCCAGCCGATCTCAACGCATGGGGTGAAGTGAGCGGAAAACTTGGGCTCAGACAAACCGGTGAAGCCGGCAAAAGCTCCATCCACGTCGACAGCCCACAAGCCCCAGCCCCGCTCTTCGATCCCCTGCCGGAAGCGCTGCAGGGACTGCCGGGATTCCTCAAGGGTCAAAGGTCGCGGAAAAAACTGCATGACTTCCGGATCGGCATTCATGGAGGCGAAAGGCTCCAGATCAGAGTCACGCCACTGGCGCAGAAGAATGGGAGATTTCATGAGTGAACCTGAGTGATCCAGGAAGGCAGACTGTGACACGACCTCTCCATGCCAGAGCAGGCATGAAAGCGCTCTTCCCTTCGCGGTCAGCCTTTTCTTTGAAAATCGGGTTCGGAAATGAGCGCTGCGGGACAAACCAAAAACCCGGCCTTGAGAGGCCGGGTTGTTCATCGGTCAAGCCAGTTCGGGACTAGCCCGCCCAGAGATCAATCCCCGCCTTCGGCACGCTCGATGCCGCCACCAAAGGCTTCTTTGGCAGCTGCGACCGTGTAGTCGCGGTTCAGCTTGGTGATCCAGCGGACACTGATCTGTTTTGGACAGGCGGCTTCGCACTCATACTGGTTGGTGCAGTTGCCGAAGCCTTCCTTGTCCATCTGGCGGACCATGCCGAGAGTGCGCTTGGTCTTCTCAGGCTGGCCCTGAGGCAGCGAGTTCAGCTGGCCCGCTTTGGCGGAGGTGAAGAGCATGGCGCTGGCGTTTTTACAGGCAGCCACGCAGGCTCCGCAGCCGATGCACTCGGCGGCGTCCATGGCGGCGTCGGCCACTTCTTTGCCAATGAGGATGCTGTTGGCATCTGGCGCGGCACCGGTGCGGACGGTGATGTAACCGCCGGCCTGCTGGATGCGGTCAAAAGCGGTGCGGTCGGTGATGAGGTCCTTGATGACCGGGAAGGCGCGGGCGCGGAAGGGCTCGATCCAGATGGTGTCACCGGTGCGGAACTTGCGCATGTGCAACTGGCAGGTGGTGGTGGCCTTTTCCGGACCGTGGGGGGTGCCGTTGATGGTCATGGAACACATGCCGCAGATGCCTTCCCGGCAGTCATGGTCAAAGGCCACCGGATCCTGGCCTTTCTGAATCAGGCGCTCGTTGACGATGTCCATCATCTCCAGGAAGGAGGCGTGATCCGGGATTTCAGGGGCTTCGATGTCCTGGAAATGACCAGGCTGGCCCTGGTTCTGGCGCCAGACTTTGAGATGAAGGTTGAGGAGGGACATAACGGGCGATGGAGGGATTTAAAGAGGAGAGGGAAAAGAATGGAAGCAATCAGGCACTGAGAGCGAGGTCGATGTCCTGACAGATCTCGGAGAGATTCAGATGGAAGTTATGCATGACGGAACCTCCTTTTGAGCATGCTGGAAAAACGCAGGCAGTCGAAGCAGACGGCCCTGGCAAGGACTTCAAACGAAGTAGCAGCACCATCCTGCAACGTCTGCGCCAGACGCACCAGGACCGGTTTGTGGCCATACCAATCCACTCCAGCCAAAAAGAGGCAGACGGCCGCCATCTCCCGCCGGTCTGCCAACGGAGCCTGACTCAGCCATGCGGATTCCTGAAACGCGTCTTTTTGACGCGCACAGAAATCCAGGAGTGCTGCTTCAGAATCTCGATTCACAGGGGATAGAAAGGATCGGTCAGAGTGGGGATCGGTGCAGCTTACTTGTAGCTGCGCACGGCGAGGTGGACTTCCTCGAAGGTGAGCTCTTCCTTGTTCAGGACAGGGTTGGCGAGGTCGCCGGTGTATTCCCAGGCGGCGGCGTAGCAGAAGTTCTCGTCATCGCGCTTGGCTTCACCATCCGGATACTGGTACTCGCTGCGGAAGTGGCCGCCGCAGCTTTCCTCGCGGTGGCGGGCATCCAGGCAGAGCAGTTCGGCAAACTCCATGAAGTCGGCCACGCGGCCGGCTTTTTCCAGTTCCGGGTTGGCGGCGCTGCCGGAACCGGGAACGGTGACGTTGTTCCAGAACTCCTCACGCAGTTCGGGGATGCGCTTGATGGCCTCGGTAAGGCCTGCGCGGTCGCGGGCCATGCCGCACTTGTCCCAGACCAGGAGGCCGAGTTCGCGGTGGAAGCTGTCCACGCTGCGCTTGCCCTTGATGTTGAGCAGGCGGTTGGTGCGGGAGGTGCAGTCTTCCAGGGCCTTTTTGAACTCCGGATGGCTGGTGGTGACGGAGCCTGGCTTCTGAGTGACCAAGTAAGGCGCGATGGTGGTGGGGATGACGAAGTAACCGTCGGCCAGCCCCTGCATGAGCGCGCTGGCACCCAGGCGGTTGGCCCCGTGGTCGGAGAAGTTCGCCTCGCCAAGCACATGCAGGCCAGGCAGATTGCTCATGAGATTGTAGTCCACCCACAGGCCGCCCATGGTGTAGTGCACGGCAGGGTAGATGCGCATGGGCTGCTTGTAGGCGCTTTCGCCGGTGATGCGCTCATACATTTCAAAGAGGTTGCCGTAGCGTTCGGCGATGGTCTTCTGGCCGAACTGGCCGATGGCCTCCGCGAAGTCCAGATACACACCACGGCCGCCGGGGCCGACGCCGCGCCCGTCGTCACAGGCCTCTTTGGCGGCACGGCTGGAGATGTCGCGCGGGGCCAGGTTGCCAAAGCTGGGGTACTTGCGCTCCAGATAATAGTCGCGCGCATCTTCAGGAATCTGGGCGGGGGCCTTGCCGATGTCCGCAGCGTTCTTCGGCACCCACACGCGGCCGTCGTTGCGGAGAGACTCTGACATGAGGGTCAGCTTGCTCTGGTAATCACCACTGACGGGGATGCAAGTCGGGTGGATCTGCGTGTAGCAGGGGTTGGCAAAGTAGGCGCCCTTCTTGTGGGCACGCCAGGTGGAGGTGACGTTGCACCCCATGGCGTTGGTGGAAAGGTAGAAAACGTTTCCGTAACCGCCGGTGCAAAGCAGCACGGTGTCGCCGGAATGGGCCTCGATCTTGCCCGTGACGAGGTCGCGGGTGATGATGCCCTTGGCGTGGCCGTCCACGACCACCACTTCCAGCATCTCCATGCGGGAGTACATCTTCACGCCGCCACGGGCGATTTCCTTGTTCAGCGCGGAGTAAGCGCCGAGCAGAAGCTGCTGTCCGGTCTGGCCGCGGGCGTAGAAGGTACGGCTCACCTGGGCACCACCGAAGGAGCGGTTGGCAAGACCGCCGCCGTATTCGCGGGCAAACGGCACGCCCTGGGCGGCACATTGGTCAATGATGTTGACGCTCTCCTCGGCGAGGCGGTGGACGTTGGCCTCACGGGCCCGGAAGTCACCGCCTTTGACCGTGTCATAAAACAGACGGTGCACGCTGTCGCCGTCGTTCTGGTAGTTCTTGGCAGCATTGATGCCTCCCTGGGCAGCGATGGAGTGCGCACGGCGCGGGCTGTCCTGGAAGCAGAAGCATTTCACCTGGTAGCCCAGCTCCGAAAGGGTGGCGGCGGCGGAAGCGCCGGCCAGGCCGCTGCCCACCACGAGCACGGTGTATTTGCGCTTGTTCTTCGGGTTGATGAGCTTGGAGTCCTGCTTGTGCTTGGACCACTTTTGAGCCATCGGGCCGGAGGGGATCTTGGAGTCGAGGGGCATGGCGGGGAAAAAGGAAGGGCGGTGGTGTGGTGCGAGAGTGCCGGGTTGCTTTCTTGTTTCTTATCTGCCGTAGCCGAAGACGAGAATGGCGAGGGGGATGGAGCAGTTGCCCACCAGGATGAGCAGCGCGAAGACGTTGCCGAAGGTCTGGAACAGCGGCCAGGTGCGGTGGGTGGCCAGACCGAGCGTCTGGAAAATGCTGGCCACACCGTGACGGAGGTGGCTGCACAGGAGAACCATGGCGATGATGTAGAATACGGAGGCGGGCCACCAGGAGAAACCGTCGATCACCATCTTGTACACATTG
>DASWXG010000391.1:0-1988 GCA_036405615.1 Prosthecobacter sp.
CATGAAAGAGACAACGAAACATTTCAATGCTCTGACCTACGTTGGCCCCCACATCAAAAATCACCGGATGAGGCCTGGTGACAAGCAGCGGCAAATCTTCCGCTAGATCGACCCCGGTAGGTTCCCCAGGGGTGACCGCCACAATGCGCCGTTCACGGCGTTTTAAAAAACTGCGTAAAAGGGTGCTGGAAAAGAGCATGATCAGAAGGAGAGGTGCTGAAAAATGGTTTGCGCACGCTTTTGCCAAGTGTTCTCCCCTGCCAACTCACGCCGTCGTGTTTCCAGTCCGTCACAAAAATGAGCCTTTTCGAGCCTGCGTAAGCTTTCGATGAGTTGGTCAGCGCTGGAAAGAACATCGACAGCAGGCGCAAATTCTTCCAACTGACGGCAACCTGAGGTGGCAAGGATGGGTTGGCCAAAAGGGAGCTGAGTAAAAAGCCGCACCGGACTACAGGTGGAATTGATTCCATCGGGTCCAAGTGGAACGACCGCCACATCGAAACTCTCGGCAAAATCAAACAGGCGCTCGTAGTCTTGAGCTCCTGTAAAACAGCACCTTGGATGAGATGTTAGCGCCGTCAGCGCTCCGGCTGTGGCTTCGTCAAGCTCACCCACCGGGCCGACAAAAGCCCAGTGCAGTGAAGGCAATGCTTCCACAGCTTGCAGAACCCAGTCCAGACGCAAACGCTTGTTGATGCCTCCCAGCACCCCGACCAAAGGCCTAAAGTGCTTCGGAACCGGATTTGGCGCGGGGGGGCGAGTCTCCGCCAGTTTCTGTGGGATACGCTCCTGGGGCAGGCCATTAGGCACAACGACAAACTTCTCACGTGACACGTCGTAACGCGCAGCCAAGATATCCGCCAGATCCTCAGACACTGCAAAAACACGCCGCACCCCACGAACGAGACTACACTCCCAAGTCGCCACGTGGGCTGGATGAAAACCATAGTCCTCGACGTAGTTGTCGGAAGCATAGTAGAAAGACGGCACCTGCCCGAACCAACGCTGGTAAGCATGATGCACTGGAAAAGTGTATATCATGGCTCCCGGCAGACCGCATGCCCTGCGGATTTGCAACGCTGCCACTGGAGCAAACCAACGCCTCAACCGGCCAAATGTCCGGCGTGGCAGTGGAAGGTTGACCTCTCGGTATCCCGTGAAATTTCCTGGAACCTTCTCGACCCTTTGCAAGGCCCATGATCCATGAGGCCTCAAACCAACCACGGGGAGATGCGCTCCCAGGCATTGGAAAGGCAGGCGTATCCATAGAGCGTGAGCGTCCGCGACAACGACAGGCCTCATGTTTCGCGATGTCCGGTCCGCCGGAGGTATGTGTCGCCATAAATGGCCAAAGAATCCGACTGCCCTGTCAGTGCCACCGCCTCCAGGCCGTTCTCGGCCAGGAGCGCCTCAACATCCGTCCGTTCATAGCCCGCCTCAGCCCAGGCATACGGATGCATTTCCACCACCCAGGTGATCGTCTCATCCTTCAAGAGAGCACCAGCGCCACGCAGGACGTGCAGTTCCCAGCCCTCAGTGTCGATCTTGATCATGGAGGGCTTGATCCCCCGGCTGGCACAAAAATGGTCAAGACGCATCACCGGCACCTCGATGGCGCGATAAGAGCGCTCTGCGTACTGTGAAGATGCCAGGGAGTTTTCTGGAGCGGCTCCCGCCATGTTCATGGTGACCAAGCCGTCCTCCGCGCCCGCAGCGCCTTCCACCACCGTCACGTTCTTGGAAAGGTGGTTCATGGCCAGATGCCGTTTCAAGATCCCCACGGCCTCAGGACTCGGATCGAAAGCGAAGACCTGCCCGGTTTCACCCACCCAGCGCGCGGCCAGCATGGCATACAGCCCCACCTGTGCGCCCACATCCAATATCACGCCCCCCGGACGCATCCTCTCCTTCATCCATGCGCACACGGACTCCTCATAATGCGCCCCTAAAAAGCGGCAGGCTGGAACCAAACGAAAAGGCTCCTGGTT
>DASWXG010000392.1:0-5001 GCA_036405615.1 Prosthecobacter sp.
TGGGATACAACCGGTCCGCCACCAATGAGGCAGGTGAACCGTCCCGGTCCGGCTATGGCACCTACTGGTGGACCTACCGCCCCACAGCCAACGGAAGGCTGCGCATCTCCACCACCAACAGCGATGACTTTGGAAAGGTCATCGCCGTTTATATGGGAAGTTCACTCGCATCGCTCCGCGCCGTTGCCCGCGCGGTGGACTCCCTGCCCACATTGGAGATCCCGGTGACGGCCAATACGGACTATCAGATCAGTCTCGGCAGCTCGAATGCCACCGACAGTTACAACGGCAGCGGCAGCTTTGTCCTGGGCATCTCCCTGGACACGACTTCGGACATTGCCGCCCTTAACATTCCCAATGCCGTCACTCTGGCCAATGACTCCTATGCCCAGCGTGTGACGTTGGAAGGAGATACCGTCAGCGCCATCAGTTACAATGCCTCGGCCACCAGCGAAGTCGGGGACCCTTCCACTTCCGGTTATGGTACTTTCTGGTGGGTTTACCGCCCCTCAGCCAACGGCCGCCTGACCCTGACCACGAGCGGCAGCGACACGTACTCCCATCGCATTGCGGTGTATCTCGGATCATCTCTCAGCAGCCTGCGCCTGCTGACTTACTCTTCCGGCGACGTGGTGACCACGACGCTGCCTGTCACCGCCGGGGTGGACTACATCATCAGCAGCGGTGCGACGTCCTCCATCGGCAATTACAATACCGTGGGAAGCCTGGTGCTCAGCGCGACATTGAACAAGTCAGCCGACGTTTCACTTCTGAACATTCCGCAACCCGCCACGCTGGCCAATGACTCCTTTGTCCAGCGTGTGACACTGGCCGGAGACACCGTCAGTGCCATCAGCTACAACGCCTCGGCCACCAGCGAAGTGGGAGACCCCGAATCCTCCGGCTACGGCACCTTCTGGTGGGTTTACCGTCCGTCTGCCAATGGCCGTCTGACGATCACCAACAACGGCAGCGACACCTATTCTCACCGCATCGCAGCCTATCTGGGTTCTGAGCTCAACAACCTGCGTCTTGTCAACTATGCCTCGGGCGGCACCATTACCCTCACCATTCCGGTAACGGCGGGCAATGACTACATCATCAGCACCGGGGCCACCTCCTCCATCGGCAGCTACAACACCGTCGGCAACCTGGTCCTAAGTTTGTCGCTGAACAAGTCCGCAGATGTCTCCAGCCTGAACATTCCTCTCCAGGCCAGCGTGAGCAATGACAACTTCGCCAGCCGGTTGACGTTGCCCGGCAACTCCGTGACGGCCATCGGCTACAATGCCAGCGCCACCCGCGAGCCGCTGGAGCCTGCCGCAACCGGCTACCGGACGCTCTGGTGGAGCTGGCAGGCTGCATCCTCAGGCGAGACCGCCCTGGATTTCACAGGATCTGACTTTGCCCTGAACTTCCTTTCGCCGAAATTTTGGACAGGCTCCGCTGTGAACAGCCTGACGGAAGTCGCAGCTATTCCTAACAAAGTGGCTTTCAATGCGGTTGCCGGGGAGACCTACCACTTTTCCGTGGGCATGCGTAACGCAAACCAGGGCGGCTCAATCGTCATGACGGTGTATGGCGCTCCTTCCAAACCGATCTTCGGCACTGCGAGCAGCGCCCGCTGGTTTGATGTGGGATCTCCCATCCAACTCACCGCGCAGGCGGATGTGGACAACGGCCAGTACCAGTGGTTCAAGAACGGCAAGGCAGTGGCCGGGGCCACCGGTGCCACACTGAACATGCCGCCGGCCACACTGGCAGATGCCGGTCTGTACCGGGTGACGGCCAAGAACTCTCTGGGCACCAGCCAGGTGGACTTCCATGTGGGGGTGGTGGATCCCGCCAGCCGCAATGTCACCATCGGCCAGGGAGGCACCCTGGTTCTCAATGCGCTGGCCGCAGGTCCGGGCGCTGCCTTCAAGTGGTCCCGCAATGGCACGGAACTTTCCGACGGGCGCCAGGGCACACAGAGCTTCAGCGGCACGTCTTCGGCCAAGCTGAGCATCACCCAGTTCGACACGGCTCTGGACGGTGCCTTCACCTGCGCGGTGTCCATCCCGGTTCCAGGCAATGCCTCCAGCCGGGAGAGCGAGACGACCGGCACGGTGACGGTCACCACTGTTCCCAAACCGGTGATTGTGGACGGCCCTGTTCCGTTCTCCGCCGTCGCACGCACCCTGAGCTGGCAGTTTGAAGCCTCCGCCCAGCCTAACAAATACATCGTCACCGGTCTTCCCAAAGGACTCCTGCTGAATGCCGCCACGGGCCTTGTGAGCGGCACGCCATCGGCTGCAGGTTCATTCAAGGTGAAGGTGTCCGCCCAGAACGGCGCAGGCACCGGCCCGGTGCGCGAGTTTACCCTCCGTGTGGACGATCTCGAAGACGGTCTGGCAGGCACCTACACGGCCCTGGTGGACCGGGATGGCACCGCCAACCAGGAACTCGGCGGCACACTCTCCGTCACCATCGCCAAGACCGGCGCACTGTCGGGTTCGGTGAAACTCGGTCCCACAGTCACCGCTTTCAAAGGCCAGGTGGTCATCCCCACCGACGGGGGAGCGCTGCCGGCCTTCACCGCCACCATCGCCCGTCCGAAGCTGCCGCCGGTGGAGTTCGCTCTGACCTTCAACGCTGAAAGCGGTGCCCTGGGCGGCAGTGTCAGCGTGAGCGGCAGCGCAGCCTCTGTGGAAGGCTGGGCCAACCGCTGGACCAAGGAGAACAAACCGGCGAACGCCTCCGGCAGCTACAATGTGGTGCTGCAGGTGCCCGGCAGCGAGCAGGCCCATGAGGACGTGCCCCAGGGCAATGGCTACTTTCAGGTAACGGTGAACGGCAGCACGGGGGTGGCCGCGATCAAGGGAGTCACCCCGGACGGCGTGGCCTTCACGCACTCCGCTGTCCTGTGGCCTACGCTGGAGATCCCGCTGCATGCGCTGATCCAGAAGAACAAAGCCTCCATTCAGGGCAAGCCGAAGATTGTCCTGCGCGAAGCCCCTCTGTTTGCTGACAATCTGGTAAACGGAAGCGTAAGCCTGCAGAAGATCGGTGCCGTCAGCGCCACGGACCGTCTCTACAAAGAAGGTTATGATGTAGAGCTAACGGCCAGCGGTTCCAAGTGGGTGAAACCTGCGCCGAAGACCATGCTGTTTGGCTGGAACGACCAGGCAGACAATGCAGAAGTGGAATTCGCCAGCGGCGGCATTGAAGATGTGGCGCAGGCTGAATCTGTGGACCAGACCTTCCAGTTGCTGAACACAGGCGCGGCCAAGTTCGACACCCTCACCACCGGCAATCCTTGCAACGTGACTCTGAAGTTAAACGCCGCCACCGGCCTCTTCACCGGCCAGATCACACTCACGGACCCGAACCCGGTCGCGAACGGCAAGCCTGTGAAACGCACTGTGGCCTACTCCGGCGTGCTGGTTCCCCACCTCGAAGAAGGCTACGGCTGGTTCCTCCTGCCCGGTCTGCCCACGGCCTCGGCTCCGATCAAGGCTGGCAAGGTCTGGTTCGGCCAGGCCCGCTAAAATGGCGAGACGGATGAACTGATGACTATGCGAGCGGCGGTCCGACCTAGGGCTGCCGTTATGAAGCGCGAGGGAGATCCCCCTCGCGCTTTTTCTTTAGCCCATTGTGACGCACCTCAGGACCTGATGGTGGGCACTGCCTTCCTTGGCCATGGCTGACAGCTTGGAGGAGGATAGCGCAAGTTTGCTGGAACAAAGTGCTCAAGCGCCTGACCGCCATTTTTAAAGTGTCCATCCTGCTCCACGACTGATCCTTATGTCATCCCCCATTTGGTTTTCCGAAGACATTACCGCCACTGTCTGGAACTCCACGTTCAAGACCCTCCGGCCAAGCTCGAGGATGAGGTCTCCCGCTACCAAGTGGCGGCCCGGATTCTGGCAGAGAACCCGGCCACCGCGCAGATCGGGGCACTGGATGTCCAAGCCCTGACAAACCCGGAACTCCGTGAATCTGGCAGCATCATCACCACACTCAAGGAGCAGGCATGTGCAATCCCCACAGGGTGGACATCTCCCAACCAAGCCGCCCAGTTTTTAGCCGACCTGGAAATCCGTTCCAGCAAGGCTCGCCAGGCCCTGGGGGCGGCGGCTGGCGGGAGGAAGGATTTGTGATGCTCTGCCCGGTTCAGTCACTGTGTATCTATCTGCCCAGTTTCTCATCGAAATGAGAGGCCAGTTCAGCAAGCGGACGGGCGTGTTCAAAATACCTGGAGTGCCGGTCAAAAAATACGATCGCTCCCACGTGCGTCTCGACGTCGAACTCCCCTAAAGCCTCATCGAGAAACAAGTAGCCAATCTGCCTCCACACCGATTCTTTGTCATTTTCCGTGTAGCCATCCATGAAGATCATAATGCCGACCTTCATGGGGTCTTTGTCCTTGAATATCGCATAGTGAACCTCCGAGGATTTCACTTTCCGGCCAGCAAACTCGATGTCACTGATAACAAGGCGGCGCTGCCGATACTTCAGAATCGTCCACAAGGAGAGCTTCGGGGCCGCAGCGTAAAGCGCTTCGACCTTTGGGAAAGCCGCCTTGATCCCGCCTGCGCTAATCACGAAGTCGCGTGTCCCATCTTTGCGTGCAGAGCTGAACTCGAAGGTCAGATCTTCATGCACCTTGTGCATTTCCGTCGCGAGGCGATCAAACACCGCCTCGGTATGCTTCTCAAAGTGGTAGAGATCGTCTTGGTTCTTTTCAAACCACTTCCAGAAGGATTGTTCTCGTGCGTCTTTGACTGATAGTGGCATCGGCAACAGGATGTGACGCAATCAAGAATTGCAAATCAGAGGCCCAACAAGTTTTGTCTAACGGCCAGATGGTGGGGGTACTGAAGGAGCCGATGAACTTGCGCCCTCCGTGGTGGCAGGGCTGCTGCTTCCACCTGTGGCTGGAGACGGGCTTGATGGGGGCTGGCCTGGTGGGCCGGATACGGGCGGAGCGGCAGGAGCCGGAGCTGCGCCACCCGTTCC
>DASWXG010000393.1:0-4043 GCA_036405615.1 Prosthecobacter sp.
TCCGTTCGCTCGCTCTCGGTTCCCTGGCCCTTTTGCTGGCATCCTGTGTTTCCCCCTCCGCCCAGCGTGGCCAGACCCAGTACCTGGAAGCTTTTGCCCCGAACAGCGTGCCGCACTCGGCACTGTACAACCAGGACATGGACTCCTACTGGGATGGCGACGGCATGGCAGGGCCGGCCAGCATCGTCATCGATCTCAGCGACCAGAAGGCTTACTTCTACAAAGGCAGCTCGCTGGCCGGAGTGTCTGCCCTGTCCACAGGCGACGAGCGTCATCCCACCACCCAAGGGCGTTTCAAGATCACCCAGAAAGACCAGTGGCATAAGTCCAACCTGTATGGCGACTACGTGGACGGAGCGGGCAATGTGGTGCAGGCCAACATCGACGTGACCAAGGACAAGGCACCTCCCGGCACCCGCTTTGAAGGTTCCAAGATGCACCACTTCATGCGCTTTGTCGGCGGCATCGGCATGCACGAAGGTTTCCTGCCGGGTTACCCGGCCTCCCACGGTTGCGTGCGCATGCCAGGGCACATGGCAGCGATTTTCTACAACAACGTTGTCCAGGGAACGCCTGTGACGGTGCGTCCTTGATCCGTTCCCGCCTTGCTCTCTGGCGGAACGCTCCCCCCATTTCTTCTCTACCGGTCATGCCTGCTCCTGAACTGCCTTCGGAAGTCAGTGTCGAAGAGGTGAATGGGCTGCTGGACGCAGCGCAAGAAACTCGCCCCCGGCTGGTGGACTGCCGCGAAGAGGACGAATGGCGGATCTGCCGCATCGAAGGAGCCGAACTGGTGCCGTTGTCCCAGTTTGGCGAGCTGGCAGCCGCCCGCTTTACCGATCCCGACCAGCATGTCATCATCTATTGCCACCACGGCATGCGCAGCCTGCGGGCCGCCAACTGGCTGCGCCAGCAGGGATTTTCCAAGGCCCAGTCCATGCGTGGGGGTATCGAGCTTTGGGCTGACCGGATAGATCCTGGCATGGCCCGTTACTGAAGAATCCTGACTTTTTCTCTCTGATTTTGAAAGCTGAAACTCCCGCTTCCTCCGTTGGCTTCAAAGAATGGGCCTATGTCTGCGACTCACTGGTCCAGGGCGTGCAAACGCTCGTTTTGCGCAAAGGCGGCATTCATGAGGGCAGGGGAGGGTTTGAGTGGAAGCACAAACAGTTTTTCCTGTTTCCGACCTGGTTTCATACCCAGTCTGAGCGCCTGACCTGGTCGCCCGAGGGAGCCTCACCGTTCCCGCCTGAGGAAGAGCGTACAAGTGTGGACATTGAAGGGTACGCCACCCTGGAGCAGGTGTGGAAAGTCACAGACTGGGCTCAGATGGAAGCCATTGCCCCCCTGCATATCTGGAAGGAAGAAATCGTCCGTGAACGCTTTGTCTATGACGAGGAGAGTTGCCTGCATGTAGCGCTGGTACGGGCTTACAAGCTGCCGCAAGTGTGGAGCTTTCCGTATTCCCGCGGCTATGGCGGCTGCCGCTCCTGGGTTAATCTGCCAGAAGAAGGCGTGTCACTGGTCTCCGAAGCTATTCCGGCTTTGAGCGATGAAGCCTGGAATGATGCTGCCACCCAGCTGCGTACTGTACTCGGGTGATTCTGAAGAGATTTAGCAGCGTCAGAGATCGTCTGAAAATCTGCCCCACCTGTCAGCCCGCCCAGGGATGACGGTTGGAGATCTGCGAAAAGGCCTTGGAGAGGGCGCTGTTGAGTTCCTCCAAAGTGGCCTGCTCAAGTTTGGGATCCACGGCGGAAGGGCCGGTGGCCTTGAGGATGATCTGGGTGGTCGGTTGCTCTTTCCAAGTAGCCATGGCTGTAGCAGCCGAAATGGTCACCGGAGGGACAGGTTCGCTCTCAAAGAGGCCGGGTTTCCCTGATTTAACCGGCATGACGGGCAGAGAAATGGAGTCGAGGGCCTGGATTTGCGCATCCAGTTCCAGACACGCTTTTTGCAGCGAAGCACGGACTGCAACGAGACGTTCGCGAACCGCAGCGAGATCGTCGTGCGGCGCGGTGAGATCAGGCAAGGATGGCAGTGTCATGGGCCGTTTTTTCAAAATTAGCCCAATGGTTTGAGATTTTCAAAAACTATTATAGCAATTATAATTTATTGTATGTTAATTATCAACCTGTGCTCTGGTAAAAATTGCCGGGCATCTGGGGTGTTTTGACTTGGACTTGTTGGCTGCTGGCAGGCGGGTTGAAATGCAGGCATCATGAAGCCCTCAAACTACCGCACCTACAAGGATCTGCCGCCTTTGGCCGGACTCGCCAGCTTTGAGGCGGCCGCCTCTTCCGGGTTGGGGGTGGAGGAAAGCGTGGACCGCATCAAGCGCTATCACTTTGCCTCGAAGCGGCTGATGCTGATCCTGCATGCCCGGCTGACCGCTGAGCCTGTATATGAGCTGAAAATGGCCTTCAGCTTGCACAGCCACTACTGTGCGGAGCATTGCACCGCCATGCGTGAGCGTGTGGCGGAGATGCGCACCCCGCCGCTGGGGCTGGAGAAGATCCCGGACCCGAACCTGGACCTGTTTTTCAAGGAGATCCGGAATGCGCCAACGACGGAGGCCTTGGTCCTGGGCCTGTATGAACACGCTTTTCCGGCCTTGCTGCGCGGTCTGCGCCGGCATGTGGTGGAGACAAATCCGCTGAGCGATCACCCCAGCCTGCGCCTCTGCCGCTTCGCCGCGCTGGAGATGGCTGACGTCGTCGAATATGGACAGAAGGCGGTTGCCTGTCTGGTGCCTGCGGAAAATCGCCGGGAACTGGCGGAGTGGTCGCAATTGCTGGACGCCCTGCTGGCGGCAGCGGGGGATCTCGACGGCTCCCAGGAAAAGCAACATCTCGATCTTCCGCTGAAGTTCAGCCTGGAGCCGCTGGCCTATGACAAACTGCCGCGGCGCGACAGCCGTTTTCCAGACCCCTACAACATGGGAGTGCATGCGGAGGAGTTTCTCTATGACCCGCGTTTCAGCAGCCGGGACAAGACGCTGATGATGTACTACAAGCGGCTGCGCGAGATCGATGTACCGGAGATGATGGCCACCATTCTGACCGAGACCCCGGATAAGCCCTGGGGATATTACAAGGACATGACCCGTCAGCTCTGGGACGAGGCCCGCCATGCCATGATGGGCGAGGTCGGATTTGTGAAACTGGGCATCGACTGGCCACAGCACGTAATGGTGAACTTTACCTGGTCGCTGGGGCTCAACACGCAGCTCAAGCCCTGGGAGAGACATGCCGTGCTCTATTTCATCGAGCAGGGGCTGATGACCAAGACGGGCAAGCGTTTTGAGTGGGAAGTCGGAGCTGATTCTGGCGATGAACTCAGCCGTGTCTTCCAGGACTATGACTGGGCTGATGAAGTGCTGCACGCCCGGATCGGGCGCGACTGGTATGTCAGCGCTTTCGGCGACCAGAAAGAGGCCATTGAATTCGGCAGCAACTGCTGGAGCAAGGTCCTGAGCGACTGGAATGCCTGGAAGGCGGAAGGCAAAACCGAGCATCGCAACTGGTGGCCGGGGCTTTACCGGAGTTTCTGTGAAAACCAGGGGCTGTCACCCGACCCGCAAACGCTCGGGTATGACACCACCTATGAAACCAGCCGGGCCGATCTGGAGAAGCTGGCGGCAAGCGCCTAGGCGATGGAGGCCACCTTGCTTCCCGGTGGGAGAGATCAGAGAAGTCCGACGGGCGTCCCAGAATAACGGCCGTTCCAGCCGTGGGCTCCGCCAAGATCTGGCAGAGGGGTTACCTCCCCGGCGGATGGAGACAAGTTTGTCTCGTGAGCAGCACCGCCGACCTCTTCAGGGAATGAGGCAGGTGCCTCAGCTGCCACGGAGAAAGGTGATGGCTGAGTGGCGGGAGAAGTGGCCGCCGGGGCCAGCAGGGACTCCAGGTGCAGAACACGAGCCTGGACATGAGGCAGTTCTGAGCACATCTGGCGGGCGAGATCCAGGGCGGTGAGCAGTTCATATTCTCTCTGACGGGCTTGCGACTGAAGCGTGGCGAAACGTGTTTCCCCGGAACTGA
>DASWXG010000394.1:0-7527 GCA_036405615.1 Prosthecobacter sp.
TCCCCTGGCTGCCTGTCACTTGCCGGTGCTGGTGGGATCGCTCCAGCGGATGTTGCGGCGCACACCGACGACGTGGAAGTGGTCGTCGGCATTCTGTATGTAGCCCTGGCCATCAACAGGCAGGCCTTCGCCCTCCAGCCGCTGCCTTTGCCGGGCGGCCAGCTCCGCGCTCATTTTGGGGCTGATGCGCGCATCGGCCCCCACGATGCGGTGCCAGGGGAGGGCGCGGGATTCCTCCTCCGTGAGGCGGCTCATGACGGAGGCCACGTGCAGCACGGCCACGTTCATGTGGATGGCGATGGAGCCATAGGTGGTGAACTTTCCCTGCGGGACCAGCCCCACCAGGCGAATGACTTCGGCGCGGATGCGCTGGGCGGCGAGGGAAGGGGGCTTGGGCATGGCAGTGCGTCGTTGCATGCCCCTGTAGGGAGGATGCGCTGCTTTTCAAGCCAGGGCTATGGCAGGCTCACACGCCCCGGATGCGAACGCGGCAGGGGCGTCCGGACAGGATGTCTTCGGCGCATGCCATCAGCAGGTTGAGCTTGTCCGCGAACAAAAAGTAGAGATACACCCAGTCCTGCGGGGTGAGAGGGGACTTCGGCGGGCGTGTCAGGCTTTTGCGGACATTGGGGAAGTTGCGCTCGAACTTTTTGGCCTCGACCATGGAACGCTGGGCGGTGTGCGGGATCCACGCCAGCAGAGAGGCTGCTTTCAATCCTTTGTTAGCGGGGTTGAAGGCAAAGAGCCCTTTCTCCCGGTCTGCCTCTTGGCCGATGGCCTGCAAGGCTTTGCGGGCGGCCCCCAGCACCTGGGGGGTGCTGCGTGCACGCAGCAGGCTGACGAGGGCGTTGGACATCTCCACAAAGCCGTGAATCTTTTTGAGAAGGAAGAGTCTGAACATCGCCTTTACCTTCTTTTTCAGCAGCTTCTCCAGGGCGAATTCTGCGATGTCCGCATTCAGCTGCAGGTGAACCCAGGCCTTTTCCTTTTCATTGAGGGAAGCGTACCAGATGCCGAAGACGGGCAGGGCATACTCCAGAAGGAGATCAATGGCGGTGCCCACGTCCCAGGCGACTTCTGCCAGCGACTGCGCTGCGAGGGTGAACTTGTCCACCTCATCCTGCACGGTGGAACTGGCGGCCATGGCCACGCTCATGGAAAGCCCCACCCCCACTCTTTCGACGCTGTTCAGGATGGGGTTCACCGTCCAGTCTGCAACACCCTTCGCCCAGGTGTCTTCCCACCACGAGGTGATGAAGAAATCCGGCAGCTGGTTCAGGGTGGTCATCGGGGCGGCCATGGCAGTGGAGCAGCTTGAAATGAATTTCAGGTCGCGGGGATAAAGGTGTATTTGGACTGCATATCAAATAATAAAAACACGTATTTATTTGGGTTGCATGACGGCCTTGAGATGGCTGTCATGACACAAGCAAGTTAGCTTGGAGGCACTGACACAAAGCCATGTGTCATGCTGCCTGAAAGCAGGTGGGCTGAGCCGCCTTGGCAAGCGTGCGCGTCTGCTTCCGCCGCTAGCTCTGCGCGGTCTTTTGGGCCTGGGCAGTGAGGTCGGACAGCCGCTCCCGCTGCACGCCCTGGGCGTCGAAGTTCGCCGGGGCCAGCCAGTGCAGAAACGCCTGCTGCAGTGCGGGCCATTCCTGGTCGGTGATGGAAAACCAGGCGGTGTCGCGGTTGCGCCCTTTCACCACCACGGCCTGGCGGAACAGGCCCTCAAAGGTGAAGCCGAGACGCAACGCTGCTGCGCGGGAGGGGGCGTTCAGCGAATCGCACTTCCACTCGTAGCGCCGGTACCCCAGAGCAAAGGCCTGCTGCATCATCAGAAACATCGCCTCCGTGGCCGCCGGGCTGCGCTGCAGCAGCGGCGAAAAATGCAGATGCCCCACCTCGATGCAGCCGTTGGCCGGGTCCATGCGCAGGTAGCTGGCGAGGCCCAGCGGGCGGCCTGTGGCGGCCTCCAGGATGGTGTAGAAAAACGGGTCTCTGCGCGTGCCCATGTCCTGCAGCCAGGCCTGGTAGGCCGCATCAGAGTCAAAGGGTCCGTAGGGCAGGTAGGTCCACATGCGCCCTTCAGGTTCCAGCGCATTCGCCTCCAGCAGGCTGGCGGCATGGGCTGCCGCATCCAGCCGTACGAGCCGGGCAAAGCGCCCTTCCAGCGGTTCGCCGGCGGGCAGGGCTGGCGGCTGCCAGTCTGGAAGCGGAAAACCGACCGGCTGGCCGAGGGAATTGAGCTGAGACAGTTCCATGGCGGGCAATGCGGAAAGGGAGGAGGAAAAGGGAAAGTGCCGGGGGAGGATGGACACCGGTTTTTTCCTTCAGGGCGGCTCCGCCAAAGAGCGCGGTTGTCTGCCCATCAGGAGCGGAGGCGGGTTTGCTGCCCGCGTCAGCGGGCCGGAAATCCCTGGCTGTCGATCCCCTTGCGCAGCTGGATGGAAAAAAGCTCGGCCAAGGTGTCAGACATGAGTTTCTGTTCTGCGGCGGAATAGTCTGCCAGCTTGGGTTTCCAGGGCAGGGCCAGCGGCAGCGCTCTCGGCAGAACGCCTCCCAGGCCATAGCGGCGGCCCGTTTTGCCATTCAGCACCATGACCGTCATGTAGGCCTGCGGGGTGGCACCGCCCGTTTTGGTGTGATACACCGCCAGGCCTTTGGCGGACATGTAGTTAGGCACGCCATAGGGCACACCGCCCACGGGCAGCACCAGCATCACAGCATCCGCGTGATGGGTGGCGGCCAGGGATTTCGCAAAGTCCCAGTAGGTCTCGGCAGGGTCCACCCAGGTGAGGCGCGGTGCAGGCGGCTCCGGCGGAGATTCCAGGAACACCACGTCTTTGAACCGGCCCTTCGCCTCGCCCTTCACCAGCGTCTTCAGCCGTGCATCCAACCCGGGCAGAGTTTCCTTTTCAGACCCCTGGTTGCCAAAGGCCGTCCAGCCCACGGAAAACCGTGCCACCTCAGGCTTCACATAGTTCGCCACCACCACCCGGTTCACCAGGGCGCGGTCGCCGGAAGGGCTTACACAGGAAGAAAGGAAGGCCGCGCAGGCCATCACCATCAGCAGCAGCCCGGCCTGCCGCTGTACCGGGAGAGAGAAAGACGTCATGGGGGTAAAAAGTGAAGAGGAAGAGGTGACGCCATTAACCGAAGTGCCGGGCGATTCAAGCTGCATGTCCCGGTTTGGCGGCCCATTCATTTCCTCGATTCCATTCCGCAAACCCTACCCGCGTGAAATGGAATCGGGAAATGGCGGCAGTCTGACCGTGGAAGCCTTCCCACATGCATGCGTGCAGGCGGACCGGTTATGCCGGTGCTGTTTCGGTCTGCGTGCCATAGGTCTGGTAGCGCCGCCGGTTCGCCAGCGTCCAGAGGAGGATCACTGCCCCCAGCACAGGGCCTGCGGGGATGCAGGCCAGCCACAGCACACCCAGCACCAGCAGGCTGCGGCCCAGCCAGCGCGGGCGGTAGCCCAGGGCATCGGTGAAGAAGGCCACCATCACCAGCCCTGCCAGCCCGGTGAGCACGCCCCAGGAGTAGCCCAGCAGCGAGGACTCAATGATCTCGCGCGACACCGCCGCGTTGTCCTTCATCCATTCACCGCCGCGGATGACGGAAAGGCGGGACAGCAGATGCAGGTTCCACACCAGGGGGGCCGCGAGTACGGCCAGCCCCACCAGGCTGCCCCAGTGCTTCACACACTCTGTCCATGTACGCCAGCTTTTCACAGGCCCATCCTGCCGTAAAAGACGGCTCAATCGCAAGCCTTTTATGGGACTGGACTCACCCCTTCACCCCGGCATGCCAGGCTCGTTTCCATTCCGCCCGCCATACCCGCGCGGAATGGAAACGGAAGGCGCATGGCTGGGGGGAGGCCTGAGAGGCTGTCTGAAAATACCATTCGTGCATGGATGCCGGAGGCATCCCAGCAGGTAGCCGGATGTTGAGTGAACGCAGTGAACGAAACTTCCGGACAAAATCCAAAATGACGATGAGCCCTTGAGCAAAGAGTAGGGGCCATTAAAACCGGGGGTGCAGTCGCTACGCTCCTTTACTCCCCGGCTACCTGCAGTGATCCCTCCGAGATCATCCCAACGCATTCAATGCTGGGTGATAAATAGAGAAAGCGAACTGGCAGGCCTTTTTCAGACAGCACCTGAGGGAAAGAGAAGCCCGAAAGCGCTTATAGAATCCCCCTCCCGGCCTTCCACCCGGTTTGTTACAGGCAGCCTCTCTGCCCTGGTCTGTCTGTTTGCGTGGTTTGCCTTACCTTACCTTGCCTGCGCCAGTCCGCCCTTGGGCCGTACGGTCGCGGCCTTCCTTCAGGACCGGCTTCCGGTCAAGCACAGCTGCTTGGGCCATGGTAAATGATGTTTAACACTGTAGTCTTGGATTGGCCCAGACACCAGGATTATTTTGCCGCCGGTTGGTGATGTCATTCCTCACGGGGGCCTTTTGCAGCCCGCATTGAGAATGACCGGGCCAGCGGCGAAGTGCCCCTCATGCGCCCCGCCATTCCTCCCGTTTCACATTTCACGGGTATAGGTGTGAAACGAGAAACGAGAAATGAGAATTCAAAAGGAGCGAATCCTCCCGCCCGCCTCGCAAAAATCCCCGATTCCATTTCACGCGGCTAGGGTTTGCGGAATGGAATCGGGCCTCAAACATTGCCTGGAGAAGTGAGGCCGCTCCCTTTTGCGCCTATCATGACTGCTTTCCACCTCATGCACTCATTCCTGCCAGCCGGGCCAGGGGGCCTCCATCCGCTGAGGCTCGCGCTGGCAGAGGTCAAAGGCTGTTGCCCGCCTGGGATCATCAGGGCTTCAAGTTCCGGGTCGGAAGGGCAGGCCCAGCCAGGCAGCGGCGTGTTGGGCATAGTGGGCAGCCCAGCTTGGGATCTCCACGGGGCCCAGCGACTCATGCGTGCCATCGTGCAATTCCGCCACCACGGTGCTCCGGGGCGGCCTGCCGCCGCATGACCGTGTGGAAAAACTGCGCACACGCTCCACCGCCAGCCGTTTGCGGCCCTGGTACCGGATTTCGCCCGGCGTGCCGCTGGCAGCATCTCCACGGTCAAACACCACCATCCACCGCCCGCGCCGCAGCGAGAAAAAGAGGATGGCCAAGAAAGCCGCTGCAATGAAAAACATCAGCACGCCAAACCCCTTTTCGCCAAGTGTTGTGGGCGTTTCAGAAACAAACACCGACACCCCAAGCCACCCCGCCGACACCGAAATCGCCACCGAGAAGATGAACGCCGCAATGATGGACCCGCCGCTCTCCCGGATGTAGTAACACCGGCTGTCCGTAGCCGTCTGGAACCCCCACTGGGACTTCCATTTCAACCGCCCTTTGTGAGGCGCAGCAGGTGCTTCCTGAGCCGGAACGTTGGTATTGGCCGCCATGGTGATGAAGGGGTGAGTGAGTGAATCGGGTTAGATTGCTGCATGAATTGTTACCCTGTAGTCCAGCTCATCCAGAGCCTAACCATCTGTTCACATTTGTTTCCGCCTCCGCAAGCGCGTGCGAAAGGGGGCTGTCCCCAGTGTATGCCATAAAAGCGACGACCTGGGCAAGGTCCAAGCAGGCCGTGGAGTGTCGTCACAAACCGTAGGGCGGGTGTGTTCTGCGCAAGCGAGGTAAAGCCACCCCTGACGAGGCCGCAGAATGACCCGCCTGGGTTTGGAAAGCTTCGTTTGTTACTTGGTACTGCGTGTCCAGGCCTGGCGATAAGCATGCTGCCTGAGTGTCTCCGAAGTCGGTCCTTGGACCTCACACCAGACCTGTCCACCGCCCCCGAAAGGCGGGTAATCCGGCGGCTGGTTCCTGGAGCTTTCTAGCTCCTTTTCGCCGGACACACCCACCCTACGGCCAAGGCAGATCCTCCACAGCCGGTATCAGTCCAAATCTTCTTCTTCTTCTTCTTCGAGGACTTTCAGATTGTTCTTCAATCGAAGGTTTTGCGGATCGCATTCACAGGCTTTTCGGAGCCAGCGAATTCCCTCCCTCGCGTCCCCTTCGACGAGGAGGTAGTAGTTGCTCAGGATCTCACCCGCTGTTGCATCGCCCTTTTCCACCTGGATCATCAGTTGCTGCCTCTCTTCGGACGACCGGTTGTAGCCTTCAGAGATCAAAACCCGCTTGGGCTGAGGTGCGGCGCAAGACGCCAGCGCCATGCCGATGATCCCCACGATGAGTGTCCCAAGCGATGCATTGTTCATATCCACAAATTGCTGATGATGTCTGGTTGAGGGGCGCTCCCAATCCTCGTTTCCATTCCGCGCGGGTAGGGCGGGCGGAATGGAAACGGCGGCAGATCAGGCCATGCCGCGTGGGCGGAGTGAACGGAAGTGCAGTCATTTTCCCAATTAAAGCAATGAGAGGTCACGACTGATGGTTGAGCAGTATGAGCAAGCGCCGTTTGAAATCAACGAAGTAGAAATCTACATCAGCCAAGTATGGCTTTTCTTCCCCGTTCTCTTTATAGTTGTAGCTGTAAAGACAGTCTGTCCCGGCTAGCGCAAATTCTATCTGATCCACGACTTCCTCCGCCTTCACGTTGCTTTCACCGGGCCAGTCTTTGCAAAAATGAAGGTATCTGGCTTCATCCTTTTTCATGGGCGAACGCTGCCAGGGAACCTTCTGCCATGTGTCGCGATAACCAGGCATTTCTGGACGTTTGAAAAGATCCGGGCCAGCCTCTCTGAGATGCCTCACCTGGGCCTCGCTGAGTGAATACACAGTCATGCTGAAACCATCTCCATGGAAGCTGCGTTCAGTGTGATGGCTGAAGGAGGGAGCCTCCAAAAGAAACGGGGTGCCAAACAACCGGTTGGTTATGCTGAGGCGATGGTAAATCGCTGCTCCAGGCACCAGTCCGATCTCCAAGCCGCCCCATAGCATCAGAGCCGTCAGCATCGTGTAAATCGCTGTGCGAATACCCCGCCGCGTGCGGAACGCTTTCCATGCCTTCCACCCCAGCCACGATAAAAGTACCCAAAAAATGCAAATGATAATGTAGTCCATGATAGCCCAAATGACTGGTCCAGTCCTTATGCTATCTGCGGCCATTTATCGCTGTCAACACAGCCCAGGTGCGGGCTTTCTCTGAGGTCACCAGCACAGCCTTGATTTTCGTTTCCATTCCGCGCAGGTGGGGCGGGTGAAATGGAAACGAGCATAAACAAGAGCCTGGAGGACTGTGGTCAGTCCTTTTTGCGCCTGTCATGGCTGTTCTACCGCATTCACCCATTCCTGCCAGCCGGGCCAGAGGGCCTCCATCCGCTGAGGCTCGCTCACGCAGAGGTCAAAGGCTGCTGCCGCTACGGGATCGCCAGTGTCTGAAGGCCGGGCTTCGGTCTTTCCCGTCATGGCGCGAAACATGCCACCCAGCGCCCGGTCAACGGCGCGGAGGCTTTCCTTCTCGGTAAGCTGAAACTCGGCCGCCACTTCCTGCACGATCATCTTCAGCCCGGGGGCGTCTGCGCCTCGGGTCAAAATGGCCTTGGCCAGATGTTCATA
>DASWXG010000395.1:0-6401 GCA_036405615.1 Prosthecobacter sp.
CGGGTCTGGGCGGCGAAGGGGATGAAGACGGCATGAGGGGCTGCAAGCTCACGCCCGCGGATGTCGAAACGTTCCTTCGCCAGGACCACGATGCTGCGGCCTTCGGGCGTCTCGTCAGCCAGGGAGGCCAGTTGCGCTGCATCGGCCAGTTCGCGCTCGCCAATGCCCGGGGCCGGGCGGAAGTCGGAGGCCATGCGGTTGCCGATGGTGATGGTGCCGGTTTTGTCCAGCAGCAGAACGTCAATGTCGCCTGCCGCTTCCACCGCGCGGCCGCTGGTGGCCATCACATTGCGGCGGATGAGCCGGTCGATACCGCTGATGCCAATGGCGCTGAGGAGACCGCCAATGGTGGTCGGGATGAGGCAGACCAGCAGAGCAACAAGCACTGGAATGGAGAACTGCACGCCTGCGTAGCTGCCGAAGGGACGCAGGGTGATGCACACCAGGAGAAAGATCAGCGTCATGGCTGAGAGCAAAATGGTCAGTGCGATTTCATTGGGCGTCTTCTGGCGCTTGGCCCCTTCCACCATGGAGATCATCCGGTCCAGAAAGGTGTTGCCTCTTTCGGAGGTGATGCGGATGACGATCCGGTCGCTGATGACCCGTGTGCCGCCGGTGACGGCGCTGCGGTCGCCGCCGCTCTCCCGGATCACCGGGGCTGATTCACCCGTGATGGCGGCTTCGTCCACGCTGGCGATGCCTTCGATCACCTCGCCGTCGGCAGGAATGACGTCACCGCTTTCACAGACGACCCGTTCACCTTTTTCGAGAGCCGATGCTGGCACCAGCTTTTCTTCATGGCCGACGAGTTTCCGGGCCATCGTGTCCTTGCGGGCGCGGCGCAGGCTGTCCGCCTGGGCCTTGCCCCGGCCTTCGGCCACGGCTTCGGCAAAGTTGGCGAAAAGAACCGTGAACCAAAGCCAGATGGAGAGCTGAACCGTAAAGCCACGGTCGGCGGGATCTGTGATGGCGTGGATGGTGGTCAGAACAGAGCCGACCAGGGTAACGAACATCACCGGATTTTTGATCATCTGGGCGGGATGAAGCTTTTTGAAGGCCTCACCGGCAGCCGGGAGCAGAATGGATCTGTCCAGAAGACGGGCAGGGGAGTGTGACATGGCATTGAAAAGATGAAGGTTTGGAGAAAGGGGCTTTGGTTCAGAACAGTGTGCCCTGGCCCGTCAGGAAGTGCTCAACGATGGGGCCGAGGGCGAGCGCTGGGAGGAAGTTCAAGGCGCCGATGAGAAGAATGGTGCCCACCAGAAGCAGGACGAAGGTGGCCCCGTGAACTGGGAAGGTGCCTGCGTTTGGCGGTACAGGCTTTTTGGCGGCCAGGGAGCCTGCGATGGCCATGATGGGCACGATCATCAGGAAACGCCCGGTCAGCATGGCCAGACCTAACGTTGTATTGTACCAGGGGGTGTTTGCGGTGAGTCCGGCAAAGGCGCTGCCGTTGTTGGCGGTGGCGGAACTGAAGGCATACAGGATCTCGCTGAAGCCGTGAGGACCGGCATTGTTCAGGCCGGCCTGGCCCCAGGCGCTCACACTGGCCCACGCGGTAAAACCAAGAATGCTCAAGGTGAGGATCAGCAATGCCAGCATGGAAAGCTTGATCTCTTTGGCCTGGATCTTCTTGCCCGCATATTCCGGCGTGCGGCCCACCATCAGCCCGGCGATGAAGACGGCCAGAATGACAAAGATCAGGATGCCATACAGGCCTGCGCCAACACCGCCAATGACCACTTCACCCAGTTCCATCATGAACAGCGGCACCAGGCCGCCCAGCGCGGTGAAGGAATCGTGCATGGCATTGACCGCACCGCATGAGGCGGCGGTGGTCACCGTGGCGAAGAGAGAGGAACTGAAGATGCCAAAACGCACCTCTTTGCCTTCCATGTTCCCATCCGTTCCGGCGATGCCCAAAGCGGTGTGGATGGGGTTGCCTGCAGATTCGGCATGGGCGCAGACCAGCACACCGCCCACGAAGAGCAGGATCATGGCCGCCCAGACGGCCCAGCCGTGGGCCTGATTTTTGAGAGAGCGTCCAAGGTAGTAGGTGAGCCCGCTGCCAATGGCGAAGATGGACAGCATTTGCACGAGATTCGCCAGGGGGCCGGGATTCTCAAAGGGGTGCGCGGCATTGGCATTCACAAATCCGCCGCCATTGGTGCCGAGCATCTTGATGGCCACCTGGGAAGCCATCGGGCCCTGGGCAATCAGTTGAGAACTGCCTTCGACGGTGGTGGCCTGGGTGTAGGGCTGGAAGTTCTGGATCATGCCCTGGGAAACCAGGAACACGGCAAACAAAAAGCTCAATGGCAGCAGGAGGTACAAGGTCACCCTCACCAAGTCGGCCCAGAAGTGTCCGATGGCTCCCGTACCCTGCCGGGCGATGCCGCGCACCAAAGCGGCCGCGACCCCGATGCCGCAGGCGGCGGAGACGAAATTGTGGTAAGTCAGCCCCACCATCTGGGAGAGATAGCTCACCGTGGCTTCGCCGCCATAGCTCTGCCAGTTGGTGTTGGTCACAAAGCTGACGGCGGTGTTGAAGGCCAGATGCCCGGACAGCCCCGGCAGCCCTTGAGGATTCCACGGCAGCCAGTATTGCAGTCGCAGAATCGCGTAGGTGAAGAGGAAGCCGGCGAGGCTGAAGGTGAGCAGCGATGCCGTGTACTGCTTCCAGTTCTGTTCCTTGCCAGGGTCGGTCCCCAGCAGGCGGTAGAGGGTTTTTTCCACCGGTTTAAGCACAGGGTCCAACCAGGTGCGCCCGGAAGGTGCCAGGACCTGGCAGAGATAGAGGCCCAGAGGTTTGGTCAGCAGGGCGAGAATGCCCAGAAAGAAGGCCAGTTGAATCCAGTCGTGAGTATGCATGAGAGGGGGGCAGGTTAGAATTTTTCCGGCCGCAGCATGACCACCGTGAGGTAGCCGAGCAGGAGCAGAGCGACGATGAGGGGGAACAGTGTTTCCATGGCTTGGTGAGGCTTAAAGGTTCTGGCAGCCGTCCGCATAAAGGCTGCAAAGGAAAAAGAAGGCGGCTGCTGCGAGGATGAAGAGGAGGTCAATCATAGGCTTTGTGGGTCAGCCCCAGCCTCCGGTGAAAACCCCGGAGGTGTGAATTAAGGCAGGCCCTGCCCCTGTTAAAAAAGTGTTAAGACCGTCGGGTCCTCAGGCCGCGAAATGGGCATTGACGCATTTTTAAAAATTTGTTAAATACAAACCAGTTGGTATGCAAAATCCTCAAAAACGCAGCCGCAATCCCGCTGAGACCCGCCAGAAGCTGGTGGATGCCACTCTGCGCCTTATGCTGCACCAGGGATACGCAGCCACGACGGTGGACGAGATTTGTGGAGAGGCTGGGCTGACCAAGGGCAGCTTTTTCCACTACTTCTCGAGCAAAGAAGCCATCGCCCGGGCCGCGGTGGATCACTTTGCCCAGGTGGGCACAGACCTCTATTCTCCCGCCTGGAGCGACCCTGATGCAGATCCCCTGGAGCAGTTGCACCGCCTTCTTGACATCATGGTCACCTTTAACCAGCGGCCGGAGCAGCCGTGTGTTTGCATGGTGGGCATGATGTCCCAGGAGCTGTCGTTTGTGAACCCGGAGATGCGGGATGCCTGTGCCGGGCACCTCACGGACTGGACAGACCGGGTGACCCGCATGCTCACGGAAGCCAAAAAGCGGCATGTGCCGAGAACAGACTTTGACCCCGCACGCGCAGGCTGGTTTCTCAACAGCCTGTGGCAGGGGTCCATGCTCATTGGCAAAACCCAAGGGGGACCGGAACTGGTGATCAGCAACATTGGCCTCGCGCGTGACTTTATTGATTCACTTTTCCAGTCCCCGCCCGTGCGCCGTCTGGCCAAGAATCCCGCCAGAAAGCCCCCGGGAAAAAAATCTGAAAAAAAGTGAGTTTGTCTGTCCTGGCCGCTTCTGGCCGTTCGTCATGCCTTTGAACACCGCACAAGACAGACTGCTTATTCACCCCAGACTTTATCATTAAACTCATGAACTCTCCGAAGATCTCCACCCCTGAATACATGGTGCTTTTTCGTTCCACCGGCTGGCAGGAAAACCTCTCCCCTGAGGAAATGCAGGGCATTATGTCCAGAACTCTCTCCTGGTTTGAAAAGCTGAGCCAGGAAGGGAAGATGAAGGCGGCCCAGCCCTTGTTTGAAGAGGGCAAAATCATCTCCGGCAAAAAAGGCCGCACGGTGGCGGACGGACCTTTTGCCGAGTCCAAGGAAACCATTGGCGGTTACCTGCTGCTGACTGTGGACACCATGGACGAGGCGGTGGCGATCGCCCAAGAGTGGCCTTTGCTGGATTGCGGATGCACAGTCGAAGTGCGGCCGGTGGCTCCGGAGTGTCCGAGCTTCAAGCAGATCGCCGAAGAGCAACTGGCTCTCTCCGCAGCGTGACCTGAAAAGACCTTGTCATGAGTGCAGCCTCCCAGACCATGCCGGATGGCAGCGGCAGCCGCGTGCAGCAGCTGACGGATCACCTCTTCCGTCATGAGGCGGGCAAGCTGGTGTCCATCCTCACCGGCATCTTCGGCATTCACCGTCTGCAGATGGCGGAGGATGTGGTCCAGGAGGCTTTGATGCGCGCTCTGCGCACCTGGCCCTACTACGGCACGCCGGACAACCCGGCTGCATGGCTGATGCAGACTGCCAAACATCTGGCCCTGGACCTGATCCGCCGCGAGAGCAGCTTTCAGAGCAAGCAGACGAAGATTGTCGAGTTCGTCGAGCAACGTCTGGCCGAAGGCGGCCCTGAGGCGGAAGCCATGTTCGAAGACGAGATCAAGGATGACCGTCTGCGACTGATGTTTGCATGCTGTCATCCATCCCTTCCGCAAGAGGCACAGACGGCCCTGGCTCTGAAAGTTCTTTGCGGCTTCAGCCCGAAAGAGATCTCGGCCGCTTTCCTGACCACCGAAGCCGCTGTGGCCAAACGCCTGACCCGCGCCCGACAGCGGTTGCAGGAGAAAAATGTGGCCTTTGAGATCCCTGCGGGTGTGGAATTGCCAGCGCGTCTGGAAGGTGTGCTTCAGATCCTCTACCTGTTGTTCAACGAAGGTTACAAGGCTTCCTCGGGAGACTGCCTCATCCGTGAAGAACTGTGCCTGGAAGCCGTGCGCCTGGGAACCCTGCTGGCAGGGCACAGTGCGGGCAACCAGCCCCGGACGCACGCTTTGCTCGCGCTCATGCTCCTCAATGGTGCAAGGCTGCCAGCCCGGCTGGATGACCAGGGTAACATCCGGCGTCTTGAAGAGCAGGACCGGAGCCTCTGGAACCAGGCGATGATCCAGCGCGGCATCATGCATCTGGGACTGTCTGCCCAGGGCGATCATGCTTGTGAATATCACCTGCAAGCTGGCATCTCAGCCTGCCACAGTCTGGCCCCTGATGCCGCGTCCACAGACTGGCGGCAGATCCTGCGTCTGTATGATCACCTCGTTCAGATGAACGATTCTCCGGTGATTGCCCTGAACCGTGCGGTGGCCCTGTCTCGCGTCGAGGGTCCCTCCAAAGCGCTCAATGCCGTGGAGTCGATTCTGGACAGCCAGCCGCTCGATTCCTACCACCTTTTCCATGCTGTCCTCGGTGAACTGGAAGCGCAGCGTCAGCAGTTTCAATCGGCGGCTGCGCATCTGCGGACCGCGCTGAAGCTGGCGGAAATGGCCTCCGAAAGGACACTCCTGAGCCGTCGGCTGGAAGAGATGGAAAGCCTGTCCTCAGACTGAAATCCTTTTTGTTTTTCACCACTCTCACAAACGCAAACCACACACCTTATGCTCGCAAAAATCGCCATCGGCCTTCTGGCCATCATCGCCATCCTGGTCGCCGTCATTGTCACCCGCCCGGATGACTTCAGCGTCTCCCGCTCTGCCGTCATGGCAGCACCGCCCCAGGCGATTTATGACCAGATCAATGACTTCAAAAAATGGGAGGCGTGGTCACCCTGGGCCAAGCTGGATCCCAAGGCCAAAAACACGTTTGGAGGGCCTCCTGCCGGTGTCGGCTCCACCTTTGCCTGGGCGGGCGATCATAACGTCGGTGAAGGAAAGCAGACCATCGAGGAAAGCCGTCCGGGGGAGCTGATCCGCATCAAGCTGGAGTTCTTCAAACCCTTTGCAGGAACCAACGAGACGCTCTTCACCTTCAAGCCTGAAGGCAATGGCACCCTGGTGACCTGGACCATGAGCGGCAAGAACAACTTCATGAGCAAAGCCATGAGCCTGGTGATGGATTGCGACAAGATGATTGGCGGCTTTTTTGATCAGGGGCTCACCAGCATCAAAGCCATCGTGGAAGCGCCTCCCAAGGCCTGATCTCGCAACCGGCGCCGGCCGGTTTTGACAGTGACAGATGCATTCGTCCCGCGACAGCGCGGCGGC
>DASWXG010000396.1:0-9874 GCA_036405615.1 Prosthecobacter sp.
CGGCGGCAAAACCGGTGACAAGCCCTCCTCCGAGGCAGAAGCCTCACCCGCACCTGGAGGTGCTGCCGCGACGCAGCCCGGCGCATGGCATCAGCGCTGGGATCGCTGGGGCGGCCGTGCCCTGGGCGTCAGCCTGCTGATCCACCTGGTCCTCCTCGGACTCGGCGCGACTTTTGTGGTGACCCAGGTCATGGATCCTCAAACGGACTTTCTTCCTGGCGGCGGCACCGTCCAGGGGGCGGAGGCCTCCCAGGACCTGTAACACAAGATCCAGCAAAAGAAGAGCCCCTGGCTGAAAAAGCCGCTGCCTGCCCGCAAGATCGCCGCAGTTGGCTCTGTGTCCGACATCGTGCTGCCGGACGATGTGCCGGATCTTCTGGAACTGCCGGAATCCCGCAGCCTTTTTTCTGACAGCAAGATCACCACGGGCATGGGCCTGTCGGGCGCAGGCGGAGGCCTGAACAAAGGCATGGGCCTGGGCAGCAAATCCGGCATGGTGTTTCAGCCCTTTTCCATGTTTGGCATGCAGATCAAAGCCAAACGTCTGGCCCTGGTGCTGGATGTCTCCACCTCCATGGCTCCGCATCTGCCGCGAGTCATTGCGGAGGTGGACAAAGTGGCCCGTGGCAGTGTGGTGGTGCTCTATTTCGGCTGCGGTCTGGAGCCGCCCCCACCCGGCGGACTGGATGGAGACGGAGTCTATTCCACCTCCAGCGTGGACTTTGAAAAATTCTGGCGTCTGGGCGGAGTCACGCTCACCGAGACCCGCAAATTTCGAATCAATCCGGCGAATCCCATTCCCGACGAGGCCATTTTCCGGGTCCTTTCCAAACGGCCACAAACCTACTTCATTCACAACACCGGACTCGGCTACACCTGGCTGGCGCTGCTGAGCGACCAGGTTCGCAATGCCGATGGTATCTACTGGTTCTCCGACTTCCAGGACCGGGTGGAATTCAAACAGGCGACCATTGTGCTGGAAAACCTCCAGCGCCGCAAACAGCGCCTCTACATGCACGCTTATGTGCGCGGCAGTTCCTACGATCTGGTGCGCAGCCAGATTGTAGAACCCACGGGGGGCGATGTCTTCCTGGAGACGGAATGAATGAAACTCAGGGCAACGCGGCCCGCCACTCCAGCGCCATGCGCTTTAAACGCGAAGCCACCTCGGGCTCTTCATCGGCGCGATTGCGTGTCTCGTTAACATCCTCGTCCAAGTCATAGAGCTCGGTCTGGGTGCCATCGGCATTCACCAGCAGCTTCCACCGGCCTTCCCGCACCGCCACGTTCGGAGACTTGGCCTCCGCTTCCTTCGGGTACGGAAAGGTGCGGATGCCCTGCCCAGCGACAGCCGGTTTGCGGCCGTACTCCCAGAACAAGGGCTTCTCCCGGACCACTGCATTCCCCTTTAAAGCAGGCACCATGTTTTGCCCGTCACCTGCAGCCTCTTTGGGCACAGGCAGGGCTGCCAGATCTGCCAGAGTGGGCAAGAGATCCACGGCACTGAAAATGGTTTCGCCATCCACCTTGCCAGCAGGAACGGTCCCCGGCCAGCGCACCAGCAACGGCGTGCGGATGCCCCCCTCATACAGGCTCCACTTCATCCCGCGCAGACCTCCGGAACGGCTGCGGTCAAAGGTAGGCTCGGGGCCGTTGTCCCCCGCCAGCAGAACCAGCGTGTTCTCTTCGATGCCCAGCTCTTTGAGGCCGTCGAGCAGCCGGCCGAGTTGACGGTCCGTTTCCGTCAGCACCTCGCGGAACTTCACCTCCGGCTCCCGTTCATCCTTGTCCTCAGTGGGTCGAAAAGGTGTGTGGGTGTCGTCCAGCCACAGATTCACAAAGCAGGGCTTTCCATCGGGCGCATTTTTCTTCAGAAACGCCAGGGTTTCATCCACCATCCAGCGGGTGCGCTCATGCCGTGGCACCTGCTGAGGTTCGCGCTCTTTGGCCCAGGGCATGGACTTCAAACCCAGCGGTGCCGCAGGTTCGGGGCTTTCATACGTGCCGAGGCCCACATCGTAACCATAGGCGGCAAACTTGGGCGCATCCGCCACATCCCGGCCGCCGCCGAGGTGCCATTTGCCAATGTGAGCGGCGGCATAACCACCTTTGCTAAAAATCCTGGGCAGCGATGGCGCGGCGGGATCCAGGAAATCCGCCTGCCCGCATTCCCGGTTTCCCGCTTTGGTCTGCAAGTAGCTCGTGATCTTCCATCGGGAAGGAAACTGCCCCGTGATGATGCCGCAGCGGGAAGCCGAACAGATGGGAGATGCGGTATAAAACTGGCGGAACTGCATGCCCTCGCGCGCCAGCCGGTCCAGGGCCGGAGTGGGAATCTTGCCGCCAAATGAGGCCGGATCTCCCCAGCCGAAGTCATCCACCAATACAAACACCACATGCGGTTTTGCCGCCTGCGCCCAGGAGGCAAGGCTCAGCAGGACCAGGAAGAGCAGCCTTTGACAAAGCATGATGAAGGAAGATCGCATCCCGGCATTGTCCCAAACTGGAGCCAGCCCGGCAAGCGGTCCCGACCTCACACCTGCATATCAGGAATGCACATGGCCTCCACACTCACCTGGCAGGACGCCGAACCTGACGCATCGGCGGGCGGGATTCTCCCAGGGTGGTCAGTTCCCGGTCGGTCAGCAGCAGCGTGTAGCCGTGCTGGGACGCTCGTGCATAGGCACCGGTTTTGAGCGGAGCCGCCTTTGGATAGTCAATGACCAGCACAGGCTTTCCGAGAGGCTTCAGAAGGTCCAGGTAGCTGATAATGTAAGCCGACTCGGCCGGGGTGCTCAGCCGCTTTCCTTTCAAAAACAGGTCTTCCACACCGATCCCGCTCACCAGTTGCCTGTAGTCTTCGTGCTCCAGCAGCGGGGCCGCATTTTGGGGAATGACCAGGAATTGCGGATTCACCGCACGGGCCCGCGCCGCAATGGCCGCGACCCAGGCGATCATGTCCCGCCGGTAGGTTTTGCCTGTTTCCGGGTTGATCCAGTTGTCACGCCAGCGTTTGGTCGCCGGGTCGTATTCGTAAAACTCATAGGCATCCACAATATCGAGGTAGATGCCGTCAAACCCCTGGGTCACCACCTCATCCACGGCCTGAAGCATGATGTCCTGCCAGGCGGCCTGCCAGTAGCGGACACGGTAGTTGCCCTTCCAGTCCGGATTCTCGATGTTTAAAAACGAGGGTGCCCCTGCATCCGGCTTTCCGTCTTTGTTCGCATCCCAGCTGGGCTGCCAGTAGGGGCGGTAGTCTTCGGCCTCGCCAATGGAAACATAGGCCACGATCTTTCGCCCCGTCTGTCCGGCTCGGATCGTTTGCAACTCGGCCGCCGTCCAGGCACCGCCGGCATCGCCATTGTAAACGGCATCCAGGACCACCACGTCGCGGCGGCTGCTGGCCAGGGTCTTCACCACATCTGCGCGTGTTTTGGCCAGACGGTCGGCCTGGAGCACATAGGCCATCGTTCGCGGGCGGAACGGCTGGGAAGCGGGTTCGGCAGCCATCAGGCCGCCGACGAGCCCGCCCGACAGAAAAAGCAAAAACAGACGCCGGATCATGCTTTCATGCTGGCGGGCTTGCGCCTCCCTGGCCAGCGCTAATTCCACATTGACGCCGCCCTTGACGGCGATACTCTGCACAGGACGCATCAACGCATCATCATTCGTCCATATAAACCAGCACCAAACCATGTCACGCTCTTACATCTTCTCTTCTGAGTCCGTCGGCGAAGGCCACCCGGACAAAGTTTGCGACACCATTTCCGACGCCATCCTCGACGCCTGCCTTACCGTTGACCCCAAGAGCCGCGTGGCCTGCGAAACCTTCGCCAAGAGCAACATCGTGGTCGTCGGCGGTGAAATCACCATCCCGAAACTGCAGGACAAGAAGAAGGGCACCACCAAGCCGATCGACGAAGTGATCAACGTCGGCAAGGTCATCCGTGACGCCGTCCGCGGCATCGGCTACGTCAACAATGACGACGTCTTCCACGCCGACCAGATCTTCATCAACAACTACCTGACCATCCAGAGCCCGGACATCGCCCAGGGCGTGGATGCCGCTGAAGCCGAAGGCAAGAAAACTGCCGAGCAGGGCGCTGGTGACCAGGGCATCATGTTCGGTTACGCCTGCGACGAAACCGAAGAGCTGATGCCTGCTCCGATCATGTATGCCCACCGCCTGGGCCGCGAGCTGACCAAGATCCGCAAGGCCGGCAAAGCCGCCAAGTGGCTGCGCCCTGACGCCAAGAGCCAGGTCTCCGTGGAATACGTGGACGGCAAGCCTACCCGCATCGTCAACGTGGTGATCTCCACCCAGCATGCCGCAGACGTGGAGCACGCTGAAATCGAGAAGTTCTGCATCGAGCAGGTCATCAAGAAGGTGCTGCCAAAAGGCATGCTGACCAAGGACACCGAATACCTCATCAACCCGACCGGCAAGTTCGTCGTCGGCGGTCCTCAGGGCGACAGCGGCCTGACCGGACGCAAGATCATCGTGGACACCTACGGCGGCATGGGCCGTCACGGTGGTGGTGCCTTCTCCGGCAAAGACCCGTCCAAAGTGGACCGCAGCGCCGCCTACATGGGCCGCTGGGTTGCCAAAAACGTCGTCGCCGCCGGCCTTGCCTCCAAGTGCGAGATCCAGTTTGCCTACGCCATCGGCCACCCGCTGCCAGTGAGCGTGCACATCGACAGCTTCGGCACCGGAACCGTCAGCGATGACGTCATCCTGGACGCTGTGCTGAAGACCTTCTCCTTCAAGCCTGCGGACATCGTGAAGCAGCTCAACCTGCTCCGCCCGATCTACTCGAAGTCCACCAACTACGGCCACTTCGGCAAGATCGACGATCCGGACCTGACCTGGGAAATCACCAACAAGGCCGACGCACTCAAAAAGGCTGTGAAGTAATACTTCCAGTTAGGCATCAACCTTCAACCGCGCAGGTTCGCCTGCGCGGTTTTTTTGTGCCCGCACTGGCCGGATGCCGCCTCCCGCACCTTCGCCCCAATCCATGAGGGCTGGAAGCCCTCACACCTTGAATGTGGCCCCTCCATCGGGTCCCCTGGCGATTCAGCCCATTGGAATGAGCAAGGTGCTCAAGGCTCACGCCGCTGCATGACAAAGCGCCCGGTTTGGGAGGTTGTCTGGAAAGACCCGGTCACCAGCCCCTGCTTTTGCAAGAGCACGCCGGCAAACTTCTGGTTGATGCCTTTGCGCGCATCCACCACAGAGCCGCTGACCAAGCCCGAAGCCGGGTTGTACGTCACGGTGATCTTCTCCGGCCCATAGTAGATCAACTTGTTAGCCGTCGTCCAGGTCATCACCCGGTCCAGTTCATCCACCTGCACATTGGCCAGAGTGGATACATCCGCGCCCGTCAGCCTGAGCCAGACATTGTGAACATGCTCTCCCAGTGCCACCCAGCCGCGCTGGTTCTTGCCCGGTGCTGCATAACGGCAGGCGATCACCCGGCGTTCCGTGGCAAAGGCATCCCGGAACAAAGCCGACTTCGGCGTGGCCCCGGCGGGCTTGTACCAATGCCAGACACCATCCGCATCACTCGTCGCCGCCACCTCCCGGAAGGCCACCTTCCCGGCCACATAACCTCCTGTGCTGCCATACAGGCTGCGGTGCAAAGACCACTCCCCTTGCCGTGATACATGGCCGGCCAAAGTCGCCGTCGTCCCGTCAGCGAGAGTCAATGCCCCTGTGCAAACACCCGAGGCGGCCACTTTCAGCAAAGCATGCCCATCTCCCCCAGGTTGCCCAACCTCCAATATCTCCGGAGCCAGCACCGCCAGGGTGTAGCTGCCCGCCTGCGGAGACGAAGTCCCCTTCGCATAAACAGGCAATTCCTGAGCATCGACCACGAAGCTGTCTCCGTCCTTTGTCACCGTACCCGAGATGAGCCAGGCTCCGTCACCATCCTGCGTGAGTTGCAGTTCGGCCGTCACCGCGCCGCCATCCGTTGACAAGACAGCTTTTCCTGATGCATCAAACTCTCCCCGGACAGGATAACGAACGCCCTGCACCCACAGCATCGCCGTGAAGGTACGACGGGCAGAGAGAACCAGGTTTTCAATGCCACCCTGAATACCGCCTTCGGTCTTCAGCACGCCATGGAAGGTGCCTGCGGCCGCATCGTTCCACCCCGCCTGGGTGGTGGTTACTTGCGGAGCTGCCGTGTCCGGTGACGCAGCCGATGCCAGATCACCTGCCCCCTCGCTGCCAGGATGGACAAACGAGGTTCCGGGAACAATGCGCAAAGCACCGCCTCCACCCGCTGCCAGAAAGTATCCCGCAGCCAGGCCCTGCTTTTGAAACGCAGCGCCGAGGAAGCTGATCTTGGTGCCGCCGGGCGCTTGATAGCTGCCGGTGAGAAGCCCCTGGGCGGAGTTCACCGTGGCGGTCAAAGTTTCCGGACCGTAGTGTATCAGCTTGTGCGTCGGCAGCCAGCTGATCACGCGCTCAATCTCCCCTTGGGCAGACGCAGGCAATGGGCCTCCGCTGAGGCCAAGGCTGGCATTCGGCTCCGCATCCTCCAACTGGGCCAGCACCCGCTGCCCGGCGGCCGGTTTGCTGTAACGGCTGCCAAGCGCCTGGAGTTCCTGTTGAAATCCTTCTGGGTAGGCCGTTTCACGGCTGTCAGCGAACTTCATCCACTGCACACGCCCGTCAAAATCGCTGGTGTCGGGCACGTCCCGCAGGGTGAGCCTGCCGCCCACGCGTCCTTTGATTGCCGTCCGGTAAATTTCCGCGAACAATGAAAACTGCCCTTCTGCCGAAACAAAACCGCTGTCGGTAAAGGCGGTTCCGTCCGCCAGCCGCCCGCTGGCATTGGCCTGCCCTGTGGGTGTCACGGTCACCACAGCCCACCCGTCACCTCCCGGCACGGAAGCGCTCCGCTCATCCGGACCCGGCAGCAGCATGGTGTAGGCTCCGCTCAGGCTGGTTGAAGCGATGTGCGTCTTGTCATAGGCAGCACGAGGAAGATCCGCCTGCATTTGGAAAGCCTGCCAAAACAGAGCCCCTCGCAGAGCATGCCCGGCGGGCGTGCTCATCAGCTGGAGCTCACCCGTGACGGCCCCCTCCTTCTGAGGAAGGTTTAAAAGCAGACGTCCTTCACCATCCAGACTGCCTTTCAGCGCCACCGTGCGCCCCGGGAGGCGGAGCTTCCCAGAAAAAGCACCACCTGTACCGCTGCCCGCTTTAGGCTTGGTCACCGTCAGGGCCTCAATCGCTCCCACCAGCCGGCCTCCGTCGGCAGTGTCGTGCAGCAGTCCGTCATACACGCCAGCCGCGGAATCATTCCAGGGGATGCTGTCTGCCAGAACGGGTTCCGCCGCTTCTTCAGGCGCGGTGACTTCACGATCTGCCCGATGGTCCCCCAAGCCTGTCAACGCCACGTCAAACACGGGTGTACTCACATCGCTGCTCTGCACCCGGAACTGCGCGCTTCGGCGGCCTTCAGCAGAGGGGTTAAAGGAAATGGTCAAAGCTGCCGATTCTCCGGCCGCCAGTTGGGCCGGCAGTGACGGGGCTGCGGAAAACACCGCCGCATCCGTTCCGGCAAGGCTGGCGGAGAGGTTCGCCAAAACACCGGTCCCGCCATTGCGAACAGTCACCGTCAGGCTTGCCGTGCCTCCCGGCAACGTCTTGCCAAATTCCAGCGATGAGGTCCCGGGATTCAAAACAGCCGCTCCGCTCTCCACGACCAGGCGCGGCCTCAGGATTGTCAGAGTGCCGGTGACGGATCCCGAATAAAGGGCGGTGTCCACCGTGGCCTGAACTTCATAGCTACCCTCCGCCGAAGGAGCCGTCCCAGATCCGTTGTAAGTGAGGCTGAACTCCAGTCCGGCAGGTTGGGTGGTCACCGTCACAGGCCGGGGGTTGCCGTCAAAATACTGCGTGGTCCCGCTCAAGGAAATGACCGCCGGAGCACGGGTGACATTGAAGGTCCGGACAATGGGAGCCGCCGCCTTGAAGTTGTCGTTGCCCTCCTGGGATGCCGTGACGCTCACCTGCCCTGCGCCAGTGAAGGTCAAAGTGCCGTTTGTGATCACGCCCGGCCCTCCCGTCACCGAAAAGACCACCGCGTTGCCCGAACCTCCGCCTGTGGCTGACAGCAGCACTTGATCGGTCACAACACGGTCCTCCAGCGCTGCAAACTGGAGGGTTTGTTCCGCCTTTTCGATCACCAGATTGCCACTGGCCGTTCCCTGATACAGGGCATGGTCTACTGAAGCCTGCACCACATAATCGCCAGCATTCACCGGAACTGTCGCCGAACCATCGTAAAGAATCGTGATCGGCAACTCTGCGGGAACTGTGCTCACCGTAACGCCCTTTGCGCTTCCGTCGAAAGTGTACGGTCCGCCGGAAAGGTTCACCGTGGCGACCGCCTTGCTCACAGTGAAGGAGCGCGTCACAGGGTCTGCCGCATTGTAGTTGCCGTTGCCTGCTTGAGAGGCACGTACCGAAACGGCACCGCTGCCGGTGAAACTCAGCACCTGACCGCCACTGATCTGCGCCAAACCAGAAGTGACTTCAAAAACCACCGGTTCCCCGGAGGCTCCCGCCATGGCGGAAAGGTTCACCGTTGCAGTCGCCAGCTGATCCGCAATCGCCGCGAAACTCAGCGTCTGCGAGGCGCGGTTAATCGTGAGCGTTCCGTTGCCAGTCCCCTGATACAGCGGGTGATTCACCAAAGCCAGCACCGCATAATTGCCTGCGTTCACGGGAACCGTCGTCGAACCATTGTAGAACACAGTCACGGGCAGACCTGCGGGAACAGTACTCGCCATCACACCTTTTGCGCTTCCGTCGAACGTGTATACGCCGTTGGAAACATTCACTGTGGCGACCGCCTGGCTCACAGTGAAGGAGCGCGTCACGGGGGCTGCCGCATTGTAGTTGCCGTTGCCTGCCTGGGAGGCACGCACCGAAACGGCACCGCTGCCGGTGAAACTCAGCACCTGACCGCCACTGATCTGCGCCAAACCAGAAGTGACTTCAAAAACCACCGGTTCCCCGGAGGCTCCCCCCATGGCGGAAAGGTTCACCGTTGCGGTCGCAAGCTGATCCGCAATCGCCGCGAAACTCAGCGTCTGCGAGGCACGTGCCACCGTCAGTGTTCCACTGGCGGTGCCTTCGTAATTCGCATCATTCACCGTGACCACCACAGCATAGTTCCCAGCATTCACAGGAGCCGCGCCGGCCCCGTCATAGGTGATGTTCACCGTCAGTCCCGGTGGATTCGTCACAGCAGTCACAGACCGCGCACTTCCTGAGAAAACCTGAGCCAGATTTTGCAGTTCCACGGTCGCGGTGCCTTTGGCGACGGTCAGCACCCCCGTGTTGCTGCTCACACCACCGTTGATGTTGGCCGCTACGACCCGGTAACTGCCGGAGTCTGCCAGCTGGGCAGAAGACAGAGTCAGACTTGCCCCTTCGGCCCCTGGGATGACCTGGTCATTTTTGAACCACTGGTAGGAGAGAGGCGCAGGCCCGGAAGCCGATGCCGTCAAAACCACATTCGCGCCGGCCTGCACTGACTGGGTCGAAGGATGCAGGACAAAGCTGGGCTGCGCCGTGCTGCCGGCCGTGTAGAGGCTGAAGTCGCGGGGCTGATAGTCCACAGGCACACCGGTGCCTTTCGAAAGACCGATCAAGCCGTCAGTCGCATCCAGGCCGAGATGCGTGATGCGAATGTAGCCGTCAAAGAACAGCTCGATCTGGAAGGAATTGGCATTGCTGGTGCTCACCTCGCGGACAGCACTCCAGGTCACCGCCACGCGATCTGCCATCTGTTTCCAAGTCACCTGCCCGGCCTGCGGATCCAGATCATCAAAAAAGCCTGAGATC
>DASWXG010000397.1:0-3357 GCA_036405615.1 Prosthecobacter sp.
AGATGGTGGCTCTCCGCGGTCAGCGGCAGGTGGAGGGAGAGAATGTCGCTTTCGGCAAACAACCTTTCCAGCGGTGCGTACTCAATCTCGTTGGCCCCGGCCCAGTCAGGGGTGGGGAAGGGATCGTGCGCCAGCACCCGGGTGCCAAAGCCGCGAAAAATCTGCGCGGTGCAACGGCCGATCTTGCCGGTGCCGATGATGCCCACGGTTTTCCCGTGCAGGTCAAAACCCACCAGCCCGGCGAGAGAGAAGTTATGCTCGCGCACCCGGTTGTAAGCCCGGTGGATTTTGCGGTTCAGCGTCATCAGCAGCGCCACCGTATGCTCGGCCACCGCGTGTGGGGAATAGGCAGGGACACGGGTAACGGCGATGCCCAGTTCCCGCGCAGCTTGGAGATCCACCTGGTTGAACCCCGCACAACGCAGGGCGGCGAGGCGCACGCCCGCGGCGGCCAGCTTTTCCAGGCAGGGGCGGTCCAGGCGGTCATTCACAAACACGCACACGGCGTCCGTTCTAGCGGCGGTGGAGGCTGTGTCGGCAGTCAGGCGGAAATCATGGAAATGCCAGCCCAGGGCATCTGCACCCGGAGTGGCAAGTGCGGCTTCACGGTCATAGGGTTTGGTATCGTAAAAGGCGACGTTGATCATGGCGGGAGGGGAAGGTTTCAGCGGTCCTGATCTGAAACGTGATCCTCGCGGCCGTGACGGCCGAAGCGGATCCATTTTTCAAATTCGACCAGCAAAAAGGAGATCACGGTGACGATGAGAATTTTGCCCCAGGATTCCAGATCCAGCGGCCGGGTGTGAAACAGGTGGTTCATCACCGGCACATAGGTCAGCAGCAGCTGCGCCAGGATCATCGCCCCGGCCCCGGCCAACGCCAGAGGATTGGTGCCCGCGCCGATGGAGAAGAGCGACCGGGTCAGCGAACGGCAGGAAAACAGATACGCCACCTCCACCATGACGATCACATTGACCACGGCGGTGCGCGCCTCTTCCGCACTTTCGCCTGCGCGGCTCGTTTCATGGAAGAAGAGCCAGAAGCTGCCCGCCAGCATGATCAGTGAGATAAGTCCCGTGCGCATGATGAGCGGCAGCGTCAGCAGCGGCTGTTTCGGGTTGCGCGGCTGGCGTTGCATGAGGTCCGTTTCGTTGGGTTCAAACACCAGCATCAGACCCAGGAAGATGGCCGTGGCCATGTTGATCCACAGTAGCTGCACAGGCAGGATGGGCAGCGTGACACCCAGCAGGATGGAAACGAGAATGATGGAGCCTTCACCCAAGTTGGTCGGCAGGGTCCAGACGATGAACTTGCGCAGGTTGTCAAAGACCCCGCGTCCCTCTTCCACCGCAGCAGCGATGGTGGCGAAGTTGTCGTTGGTGAGGATCATGTCCGCCGCGCCCTTGGCCACGTCCGTGCCGGTGATGCCCATGGCGATGCCGATGTCCGCCTGCTTCAGTGCTGGGGCGTCATTCACGCCGTCCCCTGTCATGGCCACGATGTGTCCCTGGGCCTGCAAGGCCTTGACCAGACGCAGTTTCTGCTCCGGTGCCACGCGGGCAAAGACATCCGTTTCATGAGTCAGTGCAGGCAGCCTCGCTTCCTCCACACCTTCCAGTTCCTTGCCGGTGATCGCACGGATGCGGCCCTCCTCGGCCAGCCCCAGTTTGACCGCGATGGCTCGCGCCGTCAGCGCGTGGTCACCCGTGATCATCTTCACGCGGATGCCCGCCTGGCGGCAGCTTTCCACCGCGGCCATGGCCTCCTGGCGCGGTGGATCGATCATGCCTTGCAAGCCCAGAAAGGTCAGTCCCTGGGCCACATCGTCATGGGTCAGATGGTCATTTTCATGGTTAGGCTGGATGCGTGCAAAGGACAGCACCCGCATGCCCTTCGCCGCGATGCGCTCCACTTCGGCACGCACCTTCTCCGGGTCCAGCGGCACGGGGGTGCCTTCCGCACCCAGCATGTCCTGGCAGCGGTCCAGCAGCTGTTCCACTGCGCCCACCTTGTAGATCATGCGTCCATGCGGACCCCCATGCAGGGTGGCGCGGTACATGTGCTGGGACTCAAAAGGGATCATCGCCAGCAGCGGGTGCTCATGCCTGGCCGCCTCATGTTCCAGCCCTGCCTTGGCACCGGCCACCAGCAGGGCAGCCTCAGTGGGGTCTCCCTGCATGCCATGACGGCCTTCTTCCACCACCAGCAGCGAGTCATTGCACAGCACGCCCGCGCGCAGGCACTCCATGAGCGCGGCATGCTCGCAGGAAACCACGGGTGCGCCCTCCAGCCGGATGTCACCGCGAGGTTCATAACCGCCCCCGGTTACCTCAAAACTCTGCCCCCCGGCATACACCTCCTGCACGGTCATCTGGTTTTCTGTGAGCGTGCCGGTTTTGTCGGAGCAGATCACCGTGGTGCTGCCCAGCGTTTCCACGGCAGGCAGCTTGCGGATGATGGCCTTGCGCCGGGCCATGCGGCTGACGCCGATGGCCAGCACAATGGTGACTGCCGCCGGCAAGCCCTCGGGAATGGCCCCCACGGCCAGCGCCACGGCTGCCATGAACATGTCCACCGGCGGCTCCCCGCGCAGCACGCCGACACCGAAGGTCAGCACAGCCAGCGCCAGGATGATCCACAGCAGCAGCTGGCTGAAGCCGGAGATCTTGCGGGTCAGAGGGGTGGAGATCTCCACGGCATCCGCAATCATCCCGGCGATGCGGCCCGTCTCGGTTCTGTCCCCGGTGGCATACACCAGACCCTCGCCAGTACCATAGGTCACGGCGGTGCCTGCAAAGGCCAGATTGGTGCGGTCAGCCAGGGAGGCATCCTTTTCCAGCGCCGCCGTTTGTTTGTCCACAGGAGCGGATTCACCTGTCAGGGCGGACTCATCCACCTGCAGGCTGTTCACCTGGAACAGACGCAAATCTGCCGGCACCCGGTCGCCGCTTTGCAGGAGCACCACATCACCCGGTACCAGTTCGGCGGAAGGTACACGCCGCTTTCTGCCGCCACGCCGGACGGTCGCTTCCGTGACCACCATGCTGTTCAGCGCCTCGATCGCTTTCTCCGCCTTGGCTTCCTGAAGATAACCAACAATAGCATTGATGAGCACCACCCCAAAGATCACGCCGGAATCCACCCACTCCTGCAACAGGGCGGTGGTCACGGAGGCGGCGACCAGGATGTAAACCAGGGGCTGGTTGAACTGCTGCAAAAAACGCAGCCAGGCCGGGGTGCCCGAACGGGCCGTGAGCCGGTTGGGGCCAAATTCTTCCATGCGTCTGGAGACCTCTGCCGGCTCCAGCCCGCTTTCCGGATGCGCCTTCAGTTGCTCGGCTACTTGGGAGGCCTCCA
>DASWXG010000398.1:0-2441 GCA_036405615.1 Prosthecobacter sp.
CACCTTCAGCAGACGCTGGTAAAAGGTGGTGGTGTAGAGTTTGCCGAGGGAAAAGTTGGAGGGATCCGGAAAGTCGATGATGACAAAATCAAAGGGTTCCCGCTTCTCCGCCAGCCAGGCGAAGGCATCGGCGTTCTCGACATGCACACGCGGAGACAGCAGGGCATCTGCGTTTTGTTTGCGCAGCATGGCATTGCTGGAGAAAAGTTGCGTCATGGCCGGGTCCAGGTCCACGAGGGTGATGCTCTCCACGCGGGGATAACGCAATACCTCGCGAGCCGCCAGGCCATCTCCCCCGCCGAGAATGAGGATGCGTCTGGCTTCCGGAAGGCGGGACAGGCCGGGGTGGACCAGCGCTTCGTGATAGCGGTATTCATCCCGGCTGCTGAACTGGAGGTTGCTGTTCAGGTACAACCTCATCTCTTCATTGCGCCGGGTGAGCACGATGCGCTGGTAAGGGGTGGATGTGGCGTAGATGACGGGGTCCGGGAACGCTGCGTATTCACCCCAGCGGGTGATCTCGGTGCCATTGACAAAACCGGCGGTGAGGATGGCGGTGACGCTGAGACCCTTGATCCAGAGGAGCTTGAGGCGAGGAATTTCGTCCCTCAGCATGACCAGGGCGAGAAGGCCCACACCTGCATTGATGAGGCCAAAAAGGAAAGCGGAACGGACAAGCCCCAGATGCGGGACCAGGACCAGCGGGAAGAGCAGGGAGGCGAGCAAAGCCCCGATGTAGTCAAAGCTGAAGACGTTCGAGACCAGGTCCTTGAAAGCGAAGCGCCCTTCCAGAATGCGCAGCAGCAGCGGAATCTCCAGGCCGACAAAGGTGCCGATGAGAAAGACGATGCTGTAGAGCGGGATGCGGAAGGAAACCGTCCAGCCAAAGATGAGAAACAGGATGGAAGCCGAGCAGCCGCCCAGCAGGGCGATCAAAAACTCCACCCGGATGAAGGTGCCGATCAGGTTGCCCGTGACAAAGCGCGACAGGTAGGAGCCCACGCCCATCGCAAAAAGATAAACGCCGATGATGGTGGAAAACTGGGTGACGGAGTCCCCCAGCAGGTAGGAGGCCAGCGTGCCGGCTATGAGTTCATAAACCAGGCCGCAGGTGGCGATGGCAAAGACCGAAAGCAGCAGCAGCCAGGGACGGGTGTTCATGAAACAGAAAAGCAGGGGCTGTGCGATTCAGCCCCTGGCAAGAAGAAGGAAGAAGGTTTCCGTCCGGCCGGACTCAATGGATGGCTGCGGCGATGATGAGGCAGACGCCCAGGGCGGCCGCACCGACGACAACCGCCAGGGCGAGGTTCTTCTCCTCGACCAGCTGTTTCCACAGGTCGTAAGGGGTCAGTTTGTCCACCACGATGAAACCGGTGATGAAAATGAGGATGCCCAGGATGGCATAGACGATGGAGTTGATCAGGATGGAGAAGTCCATGGCGGTGATGAGGAGTGGGCTTGAGCGGAGAGTCGCGGGGCGGGAAAACGGTTCACTTGTGCGAGCCGCCGGAGAACCAGCCGCCACCGCTGCTGGTGAAGGCGGAAGGACGGTAGCGGTAGGCCGTGCTGCTGAAGGAACTGCGGTTGGCGCTGCTTTGCAGGAAGGACCAGCCGCGTGCATTGGACGTGGCAAGGAAAGCGCAGGTCATGAGACCCAGGGCTGTGTAAATGGGGTGTTTCATCAGTCGCTTCCTCCGTAGGGATTGAATTCGCTTTCGTTCCAGCGGCGCTTTTCAAAGCTGCCGTTGCGCAGCATGAGCCACACCGGCCACAGGCAGATGATGCCCAGGCCTATCCAAAAGTTTGACCAAAAGAGGCCGCCCCGCTCCAGGGTGAAGGTGACGGTGGCATTGGGCAGTGAGGCCGAGCCGTCAGCCGTCAGCCGGAGGTAGTAGTTTCCTCCCGGAATGCCGGGCAGGGTGACCCTCTGCCGGCTGCCTTCGGGATCTGTCGTGTAGTTTGCCAGCGGGAAGGCCACGGGAAAGCTGCGCTGGCTTTTGGAGTCCACCAGGGTGCCCTTCAGGCCCAGATAGTTGTCCGGCAGCAGAAGTCCGGTGGAGGTGATGTGCAGCGGGGCGGAACTGCCTTTGACCTCAAAGGGCTCGGTGACCAGCACCTGCCCGTTCTGGTTTGCCTGATAAGACAGACCGACATGACCGAGCTGACGGGTGGTGCCCCAGCCCATGAACAGGCCTTGAATGAGGAGGTAACCCAGCAGCAGGAAGATGAAGGTGCCGCGGACCTCGCGCCAGCGTTGCGAATGCGGGTTGGGCTGGTTGAGGTAGGTGCCTCGCGGAGAGGGCAGCTTGGCTCCGGAGGCGGCAAAGGCCTTCTGCACCTCCTGGGCATCCACATACTCGCCGCCTGACCAGGTCACTTCGTTGAGCCCGGGCATCTCTTCTTTGGAAAGCACGTAGGGAGGGCTGACAAAATCGGACAGC
>DASWXG010000399.1:0-10365 GCA_036405615.1 Prosthecobacter sp.
AGATGAAACATAACGCTGCATTGGGCGACATGCGGTTGCGCAGCGGAAAGGAGTCGTGATCCAAACTGCCGGAAAAAAGCCACCGGTCCGGCGACCAGTCCCAGTCCATGACGTAGGACATCAGACGGGAAAAGCCGGTGACCAATACCAGCAGCGCAAGCCCGTCCGCCCAGCGGGAGGCGCGAGAATGGGCCTTTGCACGGGCGTGCAATTCCAGCGACAAGCCGCTAAGGATAAATGCCAAAGCGGTGACGGGGTTCATCGCCACCAGCCCTGGCAACACCCTCTTTAAAACATCCGTATCAGTCGCCCAGCCAGCCAGGACCATTAGCCCCGCGAGAACAGCCAACGAAGCTCCTGCCTGGGGAATCCAGGAGGACGATACACGCGAAGATGCATGACCTTGACGTTCCATGAGAAGGACTAGCAGGAAATCTGCCCAGCCCTCATCACAGCTGACATCATGCAATCTTCAAGGAATCATTCCCCTACACACGAGAAATCATCCTCTTAGAAACTATCATTTTTGATTCAGTTAAGGTTAACATCCTAAGCCGAAACTTCACTAAAAGACCAGCAAGCGTGGACACTTTTAGTCCCTTGCCACGCAGCCGGGAATGGCCCACACGCGGCCTCAGCTCAATCCGTGATTGCCATGAGCAGCCAAAGCGCGGTGGGTCACCTTCAGGAGATCGCTCATGCCAAACGGTTTTGGCAGGTAATTGGTGCCTACCTCCAGTTCTGCAAACTGATGCACAGCCCGGTGGCCGCTGGTATAAATCACCGGCACGGAGCCATCCTGCTCTTGAATCGCGTGCCCCAGCGCCACTCCATTGGCTCCGCCAGGCATGTTGATGTCCGTGATGAGGAGCTTGATGGAACTGCGGTTCTGACACCACTGCTGCCAGGCTTCATCGGCGCTCTTGGCCACGATGACCCTGTGCTTTTCAGTGGCGAGAACCTGGCGCATGATCATGCAAATGGTGTCATCATCATCCACCACCAGGACGGTGGAAGGAACCACGGTCAGGGGCTCGGCTCCCTCCACTGCAACAGCCGGGGAAGCATCGGGAGCAGGCTCCGCCGCCGGAGAGACAGGCTGCTGGGCCAGGGGAAAGAGCATCTGGTAGCTGCGGATCATTCCTGGCAAAAGCGTCACGTTGAATCCGCCTTTGAGTTCCTGCAGTGTTTTCTGAATCCATGCCAGCCGGTCATTTGCCGCCCGCTGGACAGCCGCCGGCAGCGTCACCACCACCTTGGTCGGGTCACCGCCTTCAATATCCTCGGCGGGGTTGGGATCCTCAATGGTCAGCATCACATAGTCTCCATGGGCGGCATCCGGAAAAAGACGGGCCAGTTTGCTGCCTGTCTGGTGTTTTGCCGTGGTGCTGGAAATCTGCAAGACTCCCCCCTCCTTCATAGAGTTACGGGCATGCAGCGCCACATTGATGATCAGCTGGCTGACAGTCTGCGGATCTGCCCAAACAGGCGGCAGTTCCGGGGCGTGATGCACTTCCAGACGGATATGCTCACCCAGAGTCTTGCCAAGCAGCATGACCTCCTCATCCACGGCCGCCTGGAGGTCCAGCGCCGCCGGAGTGCCGCTCTCTTCAGGCGAAAAGGAGACCAGCTTGCGAGACAGGGCCGAAGCATTTTTGGCAGTGTCCATCACCTGCCTCAGCAGATCCACCACCGAGGGCAGGTCCTCGGCCTGTTTCACGGCCATATCCATCTGGTTTTGGATCACCGTCAAAACATTGTTAAACTCATGCGCAATGCCGGAGGCGAGGCTGCCCATCACCTCCAGGTGCATGGTCGGAGCCTCTGTTGCAGGATCTGCTGCTGAATCATGCTCAGCTGCTGCGGCGGGTTCGTTTTTGGAGTTCTCCAAGGCTGCAAGGTTCTGGCCAACTTGCCAGGCTGCCAGCATGACTTTGAGCATTTGGTAGACCTGGGGCAGGACCACCGGCATCTCAAGGAAGGTCAGGCGCGGGCTCTGGGTGATCAGTTCCAGCGTCGTCTGGGAAAGACTGGCTCCCTCGCCGAGCAAAATCATCACGCCCAGGGACGAGTCGGCGTGATACAAGGCGCTGAGAATCTGCTCCACCTTCGTCTCGTTGCCGGGCTGCACTTCGAGGATCACCAGGGCACAGGGAGAATCCGTCTGCCGGCTGCGCATGACCGTGTCCACCACCTGATAGTCCAAAGCCTGAAACACGAAACGCTGACGCGGACGGAACAGACCTCCACTCTCTGTCGTGGTGTCAGAGGACACTACCTGGAGCAGAGGCTGCAGCAGCCGGAAAGTTTCCTCCGCTGCGGTAGCGATCAGGACTTGGTATTTAGGCGAGCCTTTGGTCACCGGCTGAAATACATGCATGTGAAAAGAATAATTTCATTGTTATTCGATACAAATAAAATTTTCATAATCACAAAAATGGAACACTGAGATGCCGGGAAAGAGAATACCCTCCCCCACAATCTCCTCACGACCTACAAATAATGAGTCATGATACTAATATCAAGACCACCTCACCTAGTCAGTAGGGCAGCGGTTCCACCTGGAAGATGTGCAGACTGGTTCCATCTGGCTGAAGCGCTACAAAGTTGTCGGTCCCCCGCCATTCATACACACCGCCGTGCATCAAATCTTTGACCCGGAAAGCCCGGTCATGCGGCAGCCCCAGGGCGGTCAGATTCAAACGCACCATGCCAGCGACGGGTCCATGGCCGTCGAGACTGACCACACATAGGATGCGGTTGGTGAAGTCTGGGGAACATTTGCTGTAACAGAGCATCTGGGGATGGTCCGCCGTGTGGAACACCAGGTTGTCATACAGGTGCATCGCCGGGTTCTCCTTGCGGATGGCATTGAGCCTGCCAATGAAACCCTTAATGTTGCCGGGTGCGTTGTAGTCACGCTGGCGGAGCTGGAACTTCTCAGAGTCCAGATACTCTTCCTTGCCCGGCAGCGGCTCGTTTTCACACAGCTCATAGCCCGCATACATACCCCAGGTGCTGGACAGGGTGGCAGCAAGAGCCGCGCGCAGGCGGAACAGGCTGGAAGGCGCATTCTGCAGGTAGAAGGGGTGGATGTCAGGAGTGTTCGGCCAGAAATTGCCCCGGTAAAACCAGCGCATCTCTCCCTGAGTCAGTTCAGTGGCGTAATCGGTCAGCCCCTGCTTGTCCTCACGCCAGGTGAAATAGGTGTAGCTCTGGGTGAAGCCGATTTTGCCCAGCACCTGCATCATTTTCGGCTTGGTGAACGCCTCAGCGAGGAAGATCACCTCCGGGTTTTTGCGATGAACCGTGCTGATCAGTTCTTCCCAGAAAGACACCGGCTTCGTATGCGGGTTATCCACGCGAAAGATTTTGACTCCCTTGTCCACCCAAAAAAGCACGACATCAATCAGCTCCCGCCAGAGGTTTTTCCAATCAGCGCAGTGGAAGTTGATCGGATAAATGTCCTGGTACTTTTTGGGCGGGTTTTCCGCGTAGCGGATGCTGCCGTCCGGACGCTGGTAGAACCAATCCGGATGATCTTTCACATACGGATGATCCGGTGAGCAGTTGATGGCGAAATCCAGGGCGATCTCCAGGCCGCGCTTATTGGCCTCACCCACCAGCCAGACGAAGTCTTCCAGCGAACCAAGCGAGGGCTCAATCTCACGGTGTCCTCCCGCCGGACCGCCAATGGCCCAAGGGCTGCCCACATCCCCCTCATAGGCAACCAGGGTGTTGTTCTTTCCTTTGCGTGCCGTGATACCGATAGGGTGGATCGGCGGGAAATAAATTGTGTCAAACCCCATGGCCTTCGCGTCATCCAGACGTGGCAGGCAGTCGCGGAAAGTACTGTGACGGTCGGCACGGCCCTCCGCACCGCGAGGGAAAAACTCATACCAGGCGGAGAAACGTGCGCGTTCCCGTTCCACGATGACCTTCAGGGGTTCCGAGGTGGTGGAAAGGCTGCGGTCCGCATAGCAGTCCATCAGCGTCTGCAACTCCGGAGACAGCAGAACCTCCATCACCTCCTGAGGGGGAAGTTGGGAAAGCAGGTTGGCCACTTCCGAAATCTGGTCTCCCGCAGCAGTCGCACCGGCAGCCTGGGCCCGCTGCGCAGCTTCGCGCAGCAGACGCGCGCCCTCCTGAGCTTCCACCGGCACATCCGGATCTCCTGACTGCACACGGATGGAAAAGGTTTTTTTCCATCCGCGGAAAGTGTCTGACCAGGCCTCGACGGCATACTCCCAGCGGCCTATCGCATCAAAGCTGCAGCGTGCACGCCAGCGGTCATTGTCCACCGCCTCCATAGGAGCTTCCTGCCAGCGGCGGCTGCCCGCCTGCCTCCACTTGAGAACGGCCGACATCACCACATGGCCGTCCGTAAAAATGTCGCACCAGACATCAAGCGCCTCGTTGACGATGCGCTTGACGGGATGGCGTCCCCCTTCAATGCAGGGGTAAAAGTTCTCAATGACAACGGTGGGAGCGTGGGCGGGAGAAGCTGGCATGACAGTAGAACTGGGGCGACCATGGAGAGGAAGGCCCGACATGCAAACTGCCGTTCCCCTTCCCGCCATGGAAAGGACTTGGGTTACTGCATTCGACTGACTGCGGCAGAGCGGACCTGTCCGCAGAAAAACAGCGCCCTTGATGCAGAAAAAAAGACGCTTCCCTCAGACGAGAGAAGCGCCTTCAAAAGATGTTAAATGTCTCAGCGGCCTACCTTGATGTCACCAAAGCAGATGCCAATGCTGCGCCCGGCGCGGATGATCTCGCTGTCGGGCTGCACAAGTCGAAGCTGGTTAACAGCCTCCTCAATGCTGACGTCGCCCACCTGGTAGTGCTGGTAGCTCACCATGCGGCCAAACTTGCCTTCCTCAATGAGGTGCACAGCTTTGGCCCCAAAGCGCACGCCGAGGATGCGGTCCAGCGCAGTCGGTGCGCCACCTCGCTGCAAGTGGCCCAGGGTACAGGCACGGGTTTCCTTGCCCGTGAGGGTTTCAATCTTCTTGGCAACATATTCGCCAATGCCGCCCAGGCGGTCTTCGCCTTTGCCGCCAACGTCTTCCTTCTTCAGCAGTTCGCCGCTTTCAATGCGCGCACCTTCTGCGACAACGACCAGGGTGCTGTGAAGTCCACGGGCATCCCGCTGGCGGATGGCATCTGCCACATGCTCCATCTTGAAAGGAATCTCTGGAAGCAGGATGACATCCGCGCCGCCGGACATGCCGCCGTAGAGGGCGATCCAGCCTGCGTGACGCCCCATCACCTCCAGCACGATCACACGCTTATGGCTTTCAGCCGTGGTATGCAGGCGGTCCAGAGCGTCCACCACTGAATGGCAGGCAGAGTCAAACCCGAAGGTCATCGCCGTGGCCTGGATGTCATTATCAATCGTCTTCGGCACGCCGATGACTGGCACATCCATGTTGTAAAGCTGCTGGGCGGTGGTGAGGGAGCCATCTCCGCCGACCACGATCAGAGCACCGATCTCCAGATGACGGAGAGTGTTCTTGGCCTTCTCCACGATCTCGCGGGGAACTTCAGCCACATTGCCTTCGCCGACCTTGGCCACAAAGTGCCCCTTGTTGGTGGTGCCCAGAATGGTGCCGCCCAGCTTCATGATGCCCACCGTCCGGCTGGGATCCAGCATCATGTAGTCACCAGGAGGAAGCAGTCCCTCAAAACCGTCGCGGAAACCCACCACTTCCCAGCCCAGATTGTGGGCGGCGCCGACAACGCCATGAATGACCGCATTGAGTCCGGGGCAATCGCCGCCGCTGTTCAGGATACCGATTCGCATAACAGGTGTGGTTGGGGGGGTTGGTTAAGGTGTGGATTCCAGGAAATAAAAAAGCCGTGAGACATAGGCCGCACGGCTTTTCGCCCTTAGAAATGATTCAGCAGCTGTTTCTCGTCCGTGATCGGACGGCCGGCAGCCAGCCAGCGGTCATACGCCGCCCAGCTCTGCTGCAAAACGGAGTGGGCCTCGGCAGCCGGATTGGCCGAGCCGATCACCACCACCACCATGCGGTGGCGGTAGATCAGGCTGGATCCATCCGCCTGCTTGGTCACAGAGGAGGGGCGCTCCGCCGTCACGACCATGCAGCCACCCGAACGCTGGGTGGAAGCATACTTGATGCCATCGATGGTGGAGACGCCCAGCAGTTCATTGGTATTGTTGAGCGGCAGGCTCACCTGCGAATCACCACGATAGACAGTGATGTTTCGCGAGCGCTGGTTGGTATAAAAGCGCAACGCCGGACGTGAGATGGCATAAAGGCCGAGGCGGGCGATGTCCGCCGCAGTGGAATAGGGCATTGCGCGGGTGTTCTCAAACCCGTGCGGATTGGTGAAACGGGTGTTGGTGGCACCTTCACGGACGGCCAGCTGGTTCATCTGGCGGACAAACTCCGTCAGCGGATCTCCCTGGCGCTGGAGGCGCGTGAGGTGGTCGCGGCCGACAAAGTCTCCGAGAGTGACCGCCGCCAGGTCATCCGCCGTCATCATGGTGGCATAGATCAGGTCACGCAGGGTCAGACGGTCGCCTGGCTGGAGGCCGAGGGAATTGGACCCGGCTACCTGCGGAGCATAAGATGGCACCGTGGCAAGGACATTGACCCCGACCTTGGACGCTTCCGCCCAGTCGAGCGTCACCATGGCGGTCGCAATCTTGGCCAGCCCGCCCACGGAGCGCTTCTGATTCGCCTGGCTCGCCACATGGACCTTGCGGTTAAAGCTGTCTGCCGCCAGCACGGCGGACTGGGCCGAAGCGGAGACCGGGGACAAGGCCAGCACGGCCGCCCCGAAGGACATGACGGCAAAGACGCGTTTCGAGATGGGGAAAAAGCGAGAAAGACGCTGCATAAGGCAATCCTTCCTTAGCACCTGATCCGCCTGGGGCAACCGGGGATTCCGCTCCCCTGCCCCGCCTTTCCGCGTTTAGAGAGAGTGGTTTTGTTCCTGCCACTCCCGCAGCTGCCGCAGCTGCTGTTTGTTTGGCTTGGCCACCATCTCATGGGCGCGCGGGGTTTCCAGTTCACGCTGACGGCGCAGTTCTGCCGCTTTCAGGATCCACTCTTCGGGCGTCTGGTTTTCGGAATACTCCGGCACCTTGGGTGCCCCCAGCCGCTGCGGAGGGAAAGCCAGCACTTTCAATCTCAGGCGCAGGTCCCCGCGTTCCACTTCCAGCACATCGCCCGCCTTGAGATCCCGCGCCGGTTTCACAGGCTGTCCATCCAGCGTCACATTGCCCTTTGTGCAGGCTTGGGTGGCGAGTCCGCGTGTCTTGAACACACGCACATGATGCAGCCATTTGTCCGCACGTTGTGTCTGGAGAGGCTCACCCATGACCCAAAAACACGGCCCCTTTAGGCTTTCTTGACCAACCGGGCAGCAAAGGCGCCGTCCGTGAGATCCTTGGGAGGAAAGACCAGCCGGCTTTCAATGAGCTCCAGGTCCGGGTGAGCCGCCAGGAGCGCCTTCACCACTCCCTGGTTTTCTTCCGGATCAATGCTGCAAGTGCTGTAAACCAGGGAACCGCCGGGCTTTAAATAGGCGAGCGCCGCTTCCGCGATCGCCAGCTGAGTCTGGGCCATGGATTCAAATTCCCCTTCCTGCAAACGCCAGCGCACATCGATGCGGCGGCGCATGACACCGGAATTGGAACAGGGAACATCCAGCAAAATGCGGTCGAACAGCAAATCGCCAAACGGCGGCGGTGAATCTGCCAGAAGGTCAAACACCTGCACCTGGGCATTGCGCACCTTCATGCGCGTCATGTTCTCGCGCAGACGTGTCAGGCGGGCGGCGGAGGAGTCGCAGGCAAAGATGCGGCCCTCATTGCACATCAGTTCCGCCAGCAGGGCCGTCTTGCCACCGGGTGCTGCGCAGGCATCCAGGACATTGTCCCCTGGCTTCGGCGCAAGCATGCACGGAGCATGAGCCGTGCTCGGATCCTGAGCATAACACCAGCCATGTTTCAGCGCCTCGCGAGGAGCCGTTTCACACTGGTAAAAACCTTCGCCGATGTCGGTCAGCTCAGGCAGCGCCGCCAGACGCTCTGCGGCTTCTTCGTGAAGACCGTTCAGGCGCACAAAAGTGGGGGCAGGCTCTTGGTTCCAGCGGCAGAGGGCCTCGGCCTTGGTCTTGCCCATGGTTTTGATCCAGCGCCGCACCAGAAACTCCGGATGCGAATACCGGACCGAAAGAGGCTGCTGGTCTGCCAGAGTGCGCAATTGCGAATCCTCCCGGCCGGCCCGGCGGAGGACCGCATTCACCAGGGCACCCGAACGGCCTGCGGCAGCCACGGTTTCATTGACAGCGGCATGCGAAGGCACTCCAAGCAGCAAAAGCTGGCACAAACCAATGCGCAACAGCCAGCGGGTACGGTGGTCCAGATGCTTTCCGCCAGTGAGATGATCTGCCCAGAAGTCCAGCAGGCTCAGATTTCGCAGCGTGGTAAAAACGATGTCGTGAAGGAAGGCTGCATTCGGCGGAGACAGCGCCGCACGGCGGACGCGCTCATCCAGCAGATCCGTGGCAAAGCGGCCAGACTTCTGCCAGTCGGCCAGGACATCCAGGGCATGGTGGCGCACGCTGGCGGAAGGAGAGGTGTTGGAAATCGTTTTCAGGGGAACCGACACAATAAGGCAAAGTCAGGCAATGACAATGGCACAATCTTCACAAGAGCGGCTTCAACCCCGCTCGGCCACAACCCCCCGGCCAATGCCGCGATACTGGAATCCGAAATCCCGGGCCGCCACCGGATCCAAAAGGTTGCGTCCGTCAAAAATCAACGGCGTGCCCATGGTCTCCCTCAACTGTCCAAGGTCCACAGCGGCAAACTCAGGCCACTCCGTGGCAATGATCAAGGCCTCCGCATCGGCCGCCGCATCCAGCGGGCTTTCAGCCAGCCGGATCTCTTCTGCCACCGGCAAGGCCCGGGCTTTGTCCATGGCTTTGGGATCATAAACACTCACCTTGGCCCCTTCTGCCACCAGACGCTCCACGAGACTGATGGCCACGGAACAGCGGACGTCATCCGTGTTCGGTTTGAAGCTGAGGCCCCAGACAGCGATCTTTTTGTCTTTCAGCACCCACAACGCCTCCCGGACAGCATCCAGGAAACGGACGATCTGGCGGTCGTTGATGTTCTGAACCTCTTTGAGCAAGTTGAAGGGTTGTCCCAGTTGCTCGCTGATGGCGATGAAAGCAGCAATGTCCTTGGGGAAGCAGGAACCGCCATAGCCCAGCCCCGCATTGAGGAAACTGCGGCCGATGCGTTTGTCTGCCCCGATGCCTTCAGCCACCTTCAGCACGTCCGCTCCGCTGACTTCACAAATTTCAGCCAGCGCGTTAATGTAACTGATCTTGAGGGCCAGGAAGCTGTTGGCTGCATGCTTGATGAGCTCGGCGCTGTTGATATCCGTCACCAGCACAGGAGCCACAAAAGGCTCGTAAATCTTCTGCATCAGGGCCAGGGCGCGATCACTGTTGCCGCCCACCACGATGCGGTCCGGCTTCAAAAGATCTGCAACAGCGCTGCCCTCGCGTAAAAACTCCGGGTTGCTCACCACATCAAACTCCACCCCGGGGCGGGCATAGCGGCGGATGGTCTGGGACACACGCTCTCCGGTCTTCACGGGTACCGTGCTCTTGTCCACGATCACCCGGTAGCTGTTCAGAAACTGGGCAATCTCCCGCGCCACTTTTTCCATGAAGGTCAGGTCCACGCTGCCGTCCGCCAGAGGAGGTGTCGGCACTGCGATGAACAGGACTTCGCCGTGATCCACCCCCTCCTCTGTCGAGGAAGAAAATCGCAGCCGGCGCGCCGCGACATTCTTTTTGACCAGGGCCTCGAGGCCCGGCTCATAGATGGGAATTTCCCCGGCCTGCAAAGCAGCCACCTTGCCCTCATCGCTGTCCACACACAAAACATGGTGGCCAACCTCGGCAAAACAGGCCCCGGTGGTCAGGCCGACATAACCGGATCCGATGATGGTAAGCTTCATGAATGCAAAAAGGTCGGGAAAGAATGGCCGCTGGCGGACTGACCGAAGTCACGCCGCCCCGAACTGCTACGCCCGACACTGCGTCTCCGGACTGCCCTGCTCACCCCCAAAAGGAAGCATTACTGGCTGCCGCCACGACCGGAAGGATTCGGGTCGATGTCCAGAGGAATGCTGAGCTGGGGGAAGTCTTTGAGCGTCAGGGAGAACAGGATGCCGAAGTCGGAAAGTCCGTCACGGTTGTCACGCACCATCGCGCCAACAGAAGCCATCCAGCTGGAGAGATCGCGGGTGACGCTGTAGCTCTGGAACTCCATGGTGCCGTCATCCATTTCGAAAATGTGGTTCATGG
>DASWXG010000400.1:0-2719 GCA_036405615.1 Prosthecobacter sp.
AAAGCGGCGCTGGAAATTTCCCCTGATCGGGCTGGAGGAACAAAAGTTGAGTAAACTTGGATCTGCGCCGACCTCTCAACAATCAGCAGCGTCGTGGCGCCTAGATTCCATAACTTGCTTCGAATGGCCTCAATACTAGGATTGTCTAATAGCGTTGCATTTTTAATACAAACGGTCGGCCGTCCCTCTATGCAGAGGACGGCATCAATGTGGATGTCTTCAAACAAACGCCGGAGGGCATTCCCATGGCTGCGGCTCTCAGCTCCACTCTGCCAGCCATCGGTAGAGCGAAGAAGTGTCGCCGCTACACAAGCATCCCAGCCTTCGCTAGTGAGCAGGCTTGAGTGGGATTTTTTCAGCGAGTTGGGCATGGGAGGCTCTTCTCTCGTTCAAAACAGATCAATTGCATTTCCAAACTGCCATTAACATCCGCCCCCCCATAATCCTTGCGGCCTTGAGCCGCAGAAACGGGAACTGTGCCATCGTACACTCCTTGCGATGGCGCATCGTTCAGCCACGGTCGCCAACATCCAGCAACTCTCCCGGGTAGCGCCGGAAGTTGAAGGAGTTTGCGTTGAGGAGTAAATTCCATCGCCAGGACTGTTTTTTTGAACAGTATCTAAGATTGCGCACAGTCAAGCCGTATGAACTTCCTTCCATAGCATCGTCAGCTTGAAAGGCAGTCGCTGGCGCCCCATTACGGCCACCGGGCTAAGATCTCCATCGCTCAGAGCTTTGATGTCTCCAGACGTGCCGGCATAGTATTGCAGCGAGGTGCGTGCGTCCGCGTGCCCCAGAGCCGCCGCCGCAGCGTCCGCTCCCTCAATGGCCAGCTTCACCGTGGCCACCAGCTTGCGAAGATTGTAGAGCGTTTGTGCGCCCTTCACGCCGCACTGGCGCAGCCATGCGTTGGCCCGCCGATAAACCTGATCCCATTGGTAGGGAGTGACTACCCCCAGAAGAGATTCCGACCTGGCAATGCGTGGCAGCATCTCCACGAGATCCAGCGGCAGCGGCCAGGCACGCACCTGCAGCGTGTCTTCGTCCTTCATCGTGTAGCCTTCCGCCGGACGGTTCTTGATCACCAAATACACCACCTCTTCTGGCGTTCCAGCCGCAGACACCTCCAGCCAGCTCGGACGGCATGCCCGACTTTCCACCGGTCGCAGCCCCGTGGTCCAGTGGAGACGGATCAGCGCCCAGGCCTGCGGATCATCTTGCTTCAGCAGAGGCAAGCCCGTCCACATCCGCTCATAAACGTCAAAGGACAGGCTGAACCGGTTGTCTGGCACCTTGATCTTGATCTTCGTCTTCCACCACTTCTGCACGCTGTCAGGCAGTCGATGCCTGATCGGCTTGAGGTAACTGTCTCGCGAGCCCTCGCCCAGAATGGACTTCGCATCCCTCATGCGGCTAATGATCGTGGTGTTCCCAGGGTTGACGGATTTCCGATCAGGCTCGGGATGCTCAGGCATCGCCTTGCGCACCAGTTCCCACGCATTCTCCGGCCTCCGCTGCAGGCGTGAAGCCTCCACCGCATCCAGCCTCGTGGAAAATGTCCCGCCGACACCATCGACCCGCCATTCCCCACGCTCGCCCACTGGCTCATCAAAGCCCCGCTGCGAGTAGCCCCGGCGGTAGTACTCCTGCGCGCACCACGCCCACATGTCCCAGTCGTCCGGGTGCAGTTCATCCACGCGCACCTGGCTCAGCGGCCGGTCCTTCGTCACCTTCACAATCAATTCCAGCGTCTCGATGTTGTGCTCCTTCTCCTTCGGGCCGCGAGCACGATACACGTCCACGACTTCGGACAGCATCAACGGCTTCTCCGTCTTCTCCTCCACGCGTCCTGCCTTCCAGGCTTCCACCTTCTCCTTCAGCTTCTTTTCCGCCCACACGCGCACCGCCGCCTGGCATTCACAGTCCTTCCGCGACACACCCGGAGACGCATCAGCGGCCAAACATTTGGAGCATATCGGCAGGCGCGCCGACTCCTTCACAGGAGCCCGTTCAGGCACCCGAAAATCCACAATCCAGTTCGGTTCCCACTCCTTCACTCCTGGCACCTTCCAGCGCTTTTCCGCCTTTGGTTGACGCAGCAAATAGTACTCCCCGATTTGATAAGATCCTGCTTTCATGGCATCTGCTATACCAGATTGCTAGGCTGAAAGCTATATCTATTCAAGCCATAAAACCGCATCCGACCGCATCAAATTAAATCCTCAAAAGGGGCCTTCATACCAGGGAAACGAGCGTTTTAACTGGGGAGATGCATACGTGATCCAATGAATTATGAGTTCCCTGCTCTAACCATTGAGCTATAGGGGCGGATACGTGGTGCGAATCCCGAGTATGCACGCCAGCGGCACCCACGGCAACTGTGGATCGCACCTGTGGCGGAGATCAGTGCATCTGCTCCGCCTCGATGTCGAACAGGAAGGCAAAGTCGTCGGCTTTCAGCAGGCTGGTGAAGCCGCCTTCGCCCAGGATGTTGCTGACCATCAGGTTCTTCTTGTGCTGCAGCGTCATGATCTTTTCCTCGATCGTGCTCTTCGTCAGCATGCGGTAGGCCATGACCGGCTGCGTCTGGCCGATGCGGTGCGCACGGTCGATCGCCTGGTTCTCCACCGCCGGATTCCACCACGGATCATACAGAATCACATACGAGGCAGCCGTGAGGTTCAGACCGCTCCCGCCCGCCTTCAGGGAAAGCAGAAAC
>DASWXG010000401.1:0-9066 GCA_036405615.1 Prosthecobacter sp.
GCTGGCCAGCCCAGCCCGGGTGCCTTGGCCATTACCCGTTATTTGAAATCGGGCAAAGATGGAGGCCGGCAAAACATACAAGTGCGGCGGCAGAGGGGCCGCCAGCCAGCGGCTCCGACGACGCCTCCCGGATCGCGGGCATGATCTCCTTGCTGCCGAAGATCCCCCGAAACCGCGAAGCGACAGCGTCGGGCTGCCTGCAAAACCTCGGATAAACACAGGTCAGTCCGCTTCGCGACTCATGAAAACATCCCGCCTCAAGAGAGTCGTGGGCTTCGATGCAAGCGGTGTCGAAGAGGTCCCGCAAGGCGGGACTCCGTGCCTCTCTGCCACCTCACTCCGGGACGCTCCGCGCAGCGCATGATCTTTCCTGTATTCAGACCGCTCCAAGACCAGCCCATCATCTTCACATCTCATCATTCTCCTTTCTACCGCGCCCATCCGTGCCTGAGGTACCGCCCCGCTTATCCCACCATCACGCAGGCGCTATTGCTAGCTCTCCCTTCCTGTAAATCCTGTCCATCTTGTCAATCCTGTTTAAAAAGACCCAGTCACTCCCTGCGCGTGCTATTGGGCGATTCGGAGGGAGCCATCCCGGCCGCATCACCCAAAAACATCTCATTCGCCGCCCCTACCTCACCCGTGCGTTCAGCCAGTTGCACAGGTCCTGGGTCACCTCCTCACGCTGCACATCATGCAGCAGCAGGTGGTAGCTGCGGGTGTACCACAACAGCCGTTTGCGAGGCGAGCGCACCTGCCCAAACAGCGTCTGCACCTGGTCGGGCGAAGAAAGAATGTCATTGGGCGATGCCAGGAACAGCACCGGCATGCGCAGCCTTTTGGCAGCGCCCGGGTTGGCATCCAGCAGGCGGCCGATCTCCGTCAGCAGGCGCAAGGTGAAGCTGTTGATGTGGTGCTCCGTCACCGCCATCTGGCCGCCGTGCGTCGTCTCGCTGGTCACCTGGATGTTCTTCTCGTCCACCCCGGCGAGATCGCCTAACGAATAACGTGACCTCGGAGAGAGCGTGGCCGCCGTCTCCAGCAAAAAGCGGCGGAAGCCGGACACCGCCACCTTCAGCCCCGCCACAGGCGAGGCCAGCACAATGCCGTCCGGATCCCGGCGGTCGTTCAGCCGGTTGGCCGCCGTGTGCAGGCAGATCAGGCTGCCCAGGCTTTCGCCATACCAGAAGAGGGGCACGCCGGGATGTTTCTTGCGCACCAGCAGGTGAAAGGTTTCCAGATCCCGCAGCCACTGCTTCGCCGAGCGGATGTCGCCCCGGTCATCCTTCACGGGGTCCTTGCCCTGCCCGCGCACATTGTAGGCATACACAGCATAGCCTTGCGGCGGCAGCTTCTCGCCGATGTACCAGAAGTCTGAATCCGCACCGCTGAGGCCGTGCACGGCGATGACAATGCCCTTCGGCTTCGTCCCGGCCGCCACCGGCCACGAGTGCCAGGGCATCACCTTGCCATCATAGCTGGTCCACTCGCCATGGCGCAGTTCCGGTCTCGGCAGCCTCGGGGGAAGGTTGGAGCAGGCGCTCAGCGTCAGCAAAAGCATCAGCAAAACACCGAGGGCCGGAATCCGGCAGACGAGGTTGGTCATTCCTCAGTATTTCCAGGAATCACCCCGGCTGACAAGGCCGCATTCACAAACTCCACCTGGGCCCGCACCCGCTGGTCAAAGCTGAACTCCGAAGGCGTTTCAAAGGTCAGTGTCAGGCAGGAGCCGAGCTGGTGCAAAATCAGTGCTTCCGGCAGGCCCGGCAGGTTCTTGGGCATGCGGCTGCGGCGGATCACACCCGCCAGCGCGCGGCTGTTGTCGATCTTCGTGCGCGGGTCCGCCGGCATGGCGCGGATTCCCGCCAGGATCTTGGGCGACAGCATCTCCTTGCCCCGGCGGCCCAGTTCATACACATAGCAGCCCTGGGCGTCGTAATCCTCATGCAAGCACAGGCCCACTGAGATGGCATGGTTGCGGATCATCTGTCGCCACGGCCCGCAGATCTCGTCATCATCCAAATGAAAGCGCCGGTTCAGGTCCAGCCCGCGATGGTCCAGCCGCGTGTTCAGCACCAGGCCATGCGGATTCAGACAGGGGAAAATCAAAAACCGTCCCTCACGCAGCCTTTCCTCATTTTCCTCCGCCCAGACCAGCAGGCCCCAAGCAGCCGCAGCCTCATCCCCATGGACACCGGAGGAAAGGTAAACGGCCCTCTGCGAAGCCGGCACCGAAGGTCCGCGTGTCTCCAGCCAGTGGATCTTGACGCCCTGGACCTCCGTCAGAGTTTGCAAACGCACCCGCAGGCGTGTGGCCAGCGCCCGCCAGCGGGTCATGAGGGCGCGATAGTCGTGGGCTCGGTGAAGGGGCAGCAGGGACATGAAAAGCTTTGGAAAACACTACGGCTGTGCCGCCTGCCAGGCCGGCCATCCGCCTTTCAGCACGTAACATTCTTCCAGAGGCACCACAGACAGCAGCTTTTCCCGGACCGTGCGGCTGGCCTCGCATTTCTCGCCCCCGCAGTAGATCACCACCGGCAGCTTGGTCGTTTGCAGCACATCCAGCAGTTCGATCAGTTGCTCGCCGAACTTTTGCTCGTTCAGCAGCTTTGCGCCGGGAATGTGGGCCTTTTGATAGACATCCTCCGGCCGTGCATCCAGCCAGAGCACATTCCCCTGCCAGCGTTCCTGGACCTGCTTCAGCCCGATCTCATCCTTGGCCAGAGGTGCCTCGCTGAGATACAGCGCCGGGGCACGCGGGTGCCACTGCTGCGTCAGCACCGCCGCTGCCGCAGCCACGGCCACCAGCACGGCGGCTTGCACCAGGGAGGCCATCATGGCTGCTGCGACACCGGTTTGCGATAGACGGAAAAGAACGCCATCTGCCGCTGGTATTTGGGAATGCGGCTGTCCGTCTCGATCTTCAGAGCGCCCAGCATCACGTCCGAGGTGTTCTTCGGTTTCACCGTGATTTCATATTCCCGGCCCGGGGTGATCTCCTTGAAGCTGAACTCCACATTCTCGCGGGTGGAGGTGATGCCCTTGATCGTCATCGGCTCCGGCCCGGTCATGATCACTCGGGAGGTCTTGGCATCCACAGCATCGCCCACCCACCATTGCAGCGTCTTGGGTTCGATCTTGATCACCTCCGGCACCTCCAGGACAAAGGGGATCACCCACTGCGACTGTGCCGGATCATCCGTCTGCACATGCACCGTCTTCTCATGCCGGCCGGTGAAGCTGGAGACCTTGAACTCCGCCTTGCCCACGCCCTTCTCGCCGGGCTGGTACACCCGCTTGTCCAGATCCGCACTGAGGCAGCTGCACGCGCTGTCGATCGACAGCACCGTTACCGGTTTTTTGCCGTTGTTGTGGAATACAAACGTGGTGCTCACAGACTCATCTTCCGGCTTCGGCTTCAGCTCGATCAGCGGCACCTCCAGCGCCAGTTCGGCCTGGGCACCCAGAGCCGCCAGCCCCATCACGAGACAGAGGAAGAAAGTCTTTTTCATGTAAAAAATTTGCCCTGTCCGCCACCTTTCGTCAATGGCGCACCTTTCCACACCTACGCCGCCGGAGTCTCAAAAGACACAGCCGCTGCGGTGAAAAATTCGCCATTCATCCCCCGCCCGGATGCCGTCAGGCGTGGACCTTGGCCTTCGCCTCATTGTTCTCCCGCGCCAGCTTGCGCGCCACGGAGACGATGTGGTTGCAGGCCTCCATGCAGAGCAGCGGCACACAGCGCCCCGGCTGGATACCTGGCTCCAGTCCGGCAGCCTCGCCCACCTTGGCACGCGCCGTCTCCGGCAAAGGTTTCCCCGTGTCCAGAGGCCACACGATGCGCCGCATGCACTTGGACTCCCTGGTGCAAAAGCTGCCCACCATCTCTCCGGCCTGCTCATCCGTGATGCCGTTGGCAAAGCGGTACATGCCCGTCTGCCGGCCCAGCAGGCTGCGCAGCGGCACCGGGCTCAGGGAGCCTGCCTCCTGCGCGCGCGCCATGCCCACAGCCGCCGGATAGAAAAACTCCAGCGCCAGCAGCAGATCATCCAGGCCCGCCAGCTTCAAGCGCCAGCCACGTTTCAAAGTGGACGCGGTCTTGATGGGTCGAAACGCACCCTCTGCATCACAACGTGCAATGTCCCGGGCCGCCGTAGTTCCTTCATGCAGCGCCAGATCTTCCGCCACCGCCCCGGCATCGGCCACATGACGCAGTTCAAAACCCGAACCGTCCGGCACAATCCGCACCTGTCCCAAGGTATCACGCCCCTGGTTCAGCCACCCCGCCAGAGCATCGCGCAAGGTGGCTCCAGCCTGCCCGGACACGGCTGTTGCCGTGGCAATGCCGTGCTTGGCATCAAAGTCATGCACCTGGTCCAAGATCACCTCCGCCATCAGCGGCTCCGTCCCGATGGCGTTGCTGAAGTAGAGGTTTCTTCCATGCAGCGGGATGGGGTTGTGGCGGAAAACATCCATCTCGCTTTGCGCCTTGCCCGGTTCCTTTTCCATGCCCAGCAGCACCGGGATGTCCTGAAAGCTGTGCAAGCCGTCGGCAATGAAAAACGGCACCACCACCACGTTCTTCGCCGTGGTCATCGTGGGCCAGTCCGACACCAGCGGGGCCTCCTCCATGTAGGCATCCATCACCTCGGCAAAACCGTGCCCGCCTTCGCGGATCAGGCGCACCTGGTCCTGAATCGCCTTGGTGGAGTTGTCGTTCAGATTCGTCCCATGCCCCACGATGATCAGGCTGGTCTCAGACCGCGGCACCCCGGGGGCCACTTCATCCGCACGCTGCAACAGCAGGCGGGTCATGTTCGGGTGGATGCCCACCGGGTCGCAGTAATAAAACGTCTTTCCATCCCGCCGCGTCACCGGGCCGTCCAGGCGCAGCTCGCGCGGCAGCACCTGCTGGCAGAAATAACCTTCGCTGATGAAGTTTGGCACGATGTACACCACCTCGCTGTCCACGGCCTCCTCCACCTCCCGCATGGTCGGCTCCTCCTTCCAGAAGCAGCACACCACCTCGCGGAAAAGCCCCCGGCTGCGGATCTCATCCGCATGCCGGTGGGTCGGGGCGCTGGAGTCCGGGTTCATCGTGGAACCATGACCGACAAGAACAAGGGCTGCGTGGGAATAGGAATTCAAAGCGGAAGGGAATACGCCTCCCACAGAACCTTAGCTTGCGCAACTCCCGGCAAAAACTCCGCCTTCCTTGCCGTTGATGTCCACCGCACCGCCTTCCATTGTGCCTGCGGTCATCCACCAACCTCCGTCCCCTGCTTTTGCCGCCCATGCGCCCTCTCCTTGCCCTGCCCTTCCTCATCGCCACCGCCGGCCTCGCCGCCGACCTGCCGAAGATCCCTTCCAAACCCATCGGCCAGAAAAAAGAGCTGCTGTTCTCCGATGACTTCCAGGGGGCCGAGCCCGCCAAAGTCTGGCACAAAGTGGTGCCCACCTTTGCCGTGGCCGAGGGTGTCCTCAAAGGCACCCAGACCCGTGACAAAGACCAGACCGCCCCGGATGGCAAAGTGACCAAAGCCCATGCCGCCGTTCACGGCCTGGAGATCCCCACCAAGGACAGCATCGTCGAATGCAAGATCCGCTTCGACGGCGCCACCATGATCGATGTCGAATTCGACGACCGCAAATACACCGGCGCTCACTACGGCCACCTCTGCCGCGCCCAGGTGCGGCTCAACGGCGTGACCCTCATTGACGAACGCGACGGCGGCATGCGCAATGACATCCGGGAAATGCGCAACGACCCCGCCAAAAAGGACGAAGTGGCCAAGCTTCTCAAAGGCCGCCAGGTCACCTACCCCGCCAAGCTGGAGACCGGTAAATGGTACACCCTCGTCGTGGAAACCGTGGGCGATGAGATGCGCGTGACCCTGGACGGCAAACCCGCCGGCTACCTGAAATCTTCCGGCATCGCCCACGAAACCAAGTCCAAGATCGAACTCGGCGTCGCCGGCAAAGACGGCAGCTTCGACGACCTCAAAGTCTGGAACGCCGCCCCAGCGAAGTGACTGGATCCGAGGAGCATCGCCCCTTCACCCTGATGAGGGCAGGATGCCCTCACTCCCAGTCGCTCCGCCGCACACCCAAGGAGTGACGGCATCCTGCCGTCTCTTCCCCGCCGCCCATGAGGAGATGCCCTCACGCGCAGTGTAGCCGCGCTCGCAAGAGCGTGGTTCTTTGGGATCTTCGCCGACAGCCCAGACAGGCACGCAAAAGTGCCCTTCCCGCTTCATTCCACCTCGCCCTTTACGGTGACTCAGCCTCGCTCTCCTCAGGGAAGCGTTCCACAAAGCGCATGGCGTAGTCGATGAAGCGCAGCGGCACATCGTCTGTGGGGCCGTTACGGTTCTTGGCCAGAATCAGCACCGCCTGGCCCTTCTTGCGTTCCTCTTCCTCCTCGGTGCCCACTTCCATTTTGCCACCGGCATAGTCTTCACGGCTCAGCAGGCCCACCATGTCAGCATCCTGCTCAATAGAGCCGGACTCACGAAGGTCGGAAAGCACCGGGCGCTGGCCTTTTCGGCCTTCCACCGCACGGTTGAGCTGGGCCAGCACAATGACGGGCACGTTCAGCTCTTTGGCAATGCCCTTCACACCCGCTGAGATTTCCGCAATTTCGATCTGGCGGTTGTCCTGCGCACGGCGGCTGCTGGAGGTCATGAGCTGCAGGTAGTCGATCATGATCATCTGGATGTCGTGCTGCTTTTTCATGCGCCGCGCTTTCGCACGCATCTCCAGCACGTCCAGGCCCGGCGTGTCATCGATAAGGATGTTCGCCTTCTGGAGCTCACGGGTGGCCTTGGTCAGCGCCTCCATCTGGGCGCGGGACATGAGCCCCCGGGAAAGATCGCCCAGGGAAAGCTGGGCACGGGAGACAAGCAGACGTCGCACCAGCATCGTCGCGCTCATTTCCAGGCTGAAAACCGCGCAGGCCTTGTTGCAGTCCACCGCCACGTGCTCCACCAGGTTCATGGCCAGGGAGGTCTTGCCCATCGAAGGACGGGCGGCGATGACGAACATTTCCCCGCCCTGCAGGCCGCTGCTCATGGAGTCCAGCTTGCTGTACCCGGTGGAAAGACCGCGCAACTGCCCCGGGTGCTCCAGCATGTACTGGATGGAGTCAATGGCCTCCGCCACGTGGGAGGCCAGAGATTTCACCCCGTCGCTCTTGCCACCGGTTCCTTCACGGACAGCCAGCAGCCGCTGCTCGCTGCGGTCCACAAAGGAGTTGATGTCTTCATCCAGGTCGCTGCGGCCATACTCATAGGCCGAGTCAATGATGAGTGACGAAGCATGGATCATCTGCCTCAGCACATGCTTGTCCTGGACGATCTTTTTGTAGTACCCGTAGTGCGAGGGCACCGGCACAAAACTGAACAGCTCCGTGATCATCGCCGGGCCGCCCACGCGGTCCAGCAGGCCCTGGTCGCGCAGCGCGTTCGTCACCATCACCGGGTCCACCGGCAGGTTCTTGTCGTAGAACGACAGCAGCATTTCATACACGGTGCGGTTGGCCTCGTGGTAAAAAGCCGCCGCAGGCAGGGTCACACGGCTCTCGCTCAGGCGCTCGTTCGGGTCCTGCAGCAGGCTGGAAATAACTCCCTTTTCCGCCTCATCGCTGAAGGGCAGCGCCCGGTTGATGTTGGCCAGCAGTTCCTCCGCCGTCGGGATCTCGTTGCGCTTGCGGCCAAAGGGGTTGGCCTGCGGTTTTGCGGCCGCCCTTTCGGGGAGTTCTCCCGGGGCTGCTGCAGCGTGGACAAGGTTGGAAACGGATTCTGCCATGTCGGTTCATACATGGACGAAGCCCCGGGCGATGCAAGGTCAGCAAGCTGTGTATAAGGTGTGAACAACTTTATTCGATATGTGAAAAACTCGCCTCTGGTCACGAAGGTATGTGTTCGCGTAAGATGCGGATCTTTTTTCCCGTTCCTTTCGCCCCCATGCTCCGCCCTTTCACTGCCCTCGCCCTCCTCGCAGGCCTGTCCTTCGCCGCTGTCCAGGCTGCCAAACCGGAGGCCCCTGCCGCCAATGACAAACCCGTGCGCCCGGCGAAAAAGGAGAAGGAATTCGTCGCGAACAAACCCGCCTTCACCCCGGATCTGAACTCCCCGGCCTTTGACGCCAGCAAGGTGAAGCCGGAGCATCTGGACACCAGCATGTTCAAGGTGCCGGACGGCCTGGAGATCACCGTCTGGGCCACCTCCCCCATGCTGCACAACCCGGCCAACATGGATGTGGACGCCGACGGCCGCATCTGGGTGGCCGAGGGCATCAACTACCGCCGGCACAGCGGCCGCAGCCGCGAGGGCGATGCCATCCGCGTGCTGCAGGACACCGATGGCGACGGCAAGGCGGATGAATCCCATGTCTTTGTCCGCGAAAAAGAATTGGAATGCCCGCTCGGCGTCTCCGTGTTCGACAATGTCATCGTCGTTTCCAACGCGCCGAACATCATTGTTTACACCGATGTCAACCGTGACCTGAAATTCGACCCGGCCGTGGACAAGCGCGAGGTCATCCTCACCGGTTTTGAACAGGCCCAGCACGACCACAGCCTGCACTCCGTCTATGCCGGTCCGGACGGCCGCTGGTACTTCAGCAACGGCAACTGCGGTGCGCAGTTCACCGACAAAAGCGGCAAAACCTTCCGCATCGGCGGCGGTTATCTGAACAACCCCTACACCGGCGAGAAGAGCGATGACGGCCATGTCTATGTCGGCGGCTTCACCGCCAGCATGCAGCCCGGCGGCAGCGATGTGCGCATCCTCGGCCACAACTACCGCAACAGCTTTGAAGGCGTGCGCAACTCCTTTGGAGACATGTTCCTCAATGACAACGATGATCCGCCCGCCTGCCGTGTCAGCCATCTCATTGAAGGCGGCAGCTTCGGCTTCTTCTCGGCAGACGGCAAACGCCAGTGGCGCGCAGACAAGCGCCCCGGCCAGACCATCCCCGTGGCAGAATGGCGTCAGGACGACCCCGGCATTGTCCCTGCCGGCGATGTCTACGGCGGCGGTGCCCCCACCGGCATGTGCTTCTATG
>DASWXG010000402.1:0-2279 GCA_036405615.1 Prosthecobacter sp.
TCCTCAGCTATGAGCCGAAAGGCGAGGCCAAGGGAAAACATGTGGTTCTCCTCGCCGGAGACGAAGAATACCGCAGCGAAGAGGCCTTGCCCATGCTGGCCAAGCTGCTCAGCGAGCACCATGGTTTTAAGGCCACTGTGCTGTTTTCCGTCAATGCCGAGGGCGGCATTGACCCGACTGCGGGAGGCAGCCTGACTCATCCCGTGGCCCTGGACAGCGCAGATGCCATCATCATGCTGACCCGTTTCCGCAAATGGAACGAAGACACGCTGGGCAAGTTCGACGCTGCCGTGAAACGTGGTGTGCCGTTGATCGCCCTGCGTACCAGCACACATGCCTTTTCCGGCATTCCGAAGGAGAGCAAATACGCAGCCTGGAACTGGAACAACAAGGGCGGCTGGGGCAAGGCTGTCCTGGGTGAAACCTGGGTGAGCCACTGGGGCCGCCACAAGTTCGAAGCCACCGAGGGTGTGGTGGAAGCTGCCAATGCGGCAGACCCTGTCCTGCGGGGCGTGGAAGGCATCTTCGGCACCAGCGACGTCTATGAGGCCTATCCTCCGGCCGATGCCAAAGTCCTTCTGCGCGGTCGCGTGCTCAACGGCATGACACCGGAATCCGGCGCGCTCGACACCAAGAAAAAGCGGGCCACGGACAAGGTGGAGCAGGGGATCAATGATCCGATGATGCCCATCGCCTGGACCCGCGTGGTGAAGAACGAGGCCGGAACGGAAAACAAAGTGCTGACAACAACCATGGGGGCCGCTACAGACCTGACCAACGAGGGCCTGCGCCGTCTGGTGGTGAATGGCCTGTATTGGGGACTCGGCCTGGAAGTGCCAGCCAAGGCCGACGTCAACTTGCCTGCGGGTTACAACCCCACCGCTTATGGCTTCAATGGTTTTAAAAAAGGCCTGAAGATTTCGGACCTGAAGTAAGAGCGGCGGCAGATGTTTCAGCCAAAGGGCGGTCCGGTTGGGCCGCCCTTTTTGGCTTTTGAGGGGATGGATGAACGGCTAACAGACCTTTCCCAAGCGCTCAAGCTGCGCTAGATTGCCGCTACACATGGCAGAACTGGGCAAACTCAATCATCTCACCGTCCTCTACAGCACCCCTCAGGGCATCTATCTTGGGGGCGGAGACCACGGCGAGATTCTTCTGCCCAACCGCTATGTGCCACGGGGAACCCAATTGGATGATGTGCTGGAGGTTTTTGTCTACCGGGACTCTGAAGACCGCCTGATTGCCACGACTGAGAAACCTTTCTTGATGGTTGGCGAATCGGGGCCGCTCAAGGTGGTCAGCGTGAACCGCAATGTCGGAGCTTTCCTCGACTGGGGGCTGCCCAAGGACCTGCTGCTGCCTTTTCGCCAGCAGGCCGAGCAGGTTTTTGTCGGCGACACCGTCATTGCGCATGTGATGGTGGATGACCGGACGGACCGTATCATTGCCACGACCAAGCTGAACAAACACATCAGCAAGCAGGTCGCGGGATTCAAACCGGGCCAGCAGGTGTCGCTGGTCATTCTGGCAGAAACACCCCTCGGCTACAACGCCCTGGTGGAAGGCACCCACCAGGGGTTGCTCTACCACAGCCAGATTGGTGCCCGCCTGCAGATCGGCCAGCAGTTGAAAGGCTTTGTCAGCGGACTGCGCCCGGGCGGCAAGCTGGACCTCACTCTGGACGCCCAGGGCTACAAACGGGTGGCACCTCTGACCGACCAGATTTTCCAGGCGCTCAAAGCGAAGGGGGGCGCGCTGCCTTATGACGACGAGAGCTCGCCTGAGGAGATTCGCCGCCAGTTTGATTGCAGCAAAAAAGCCTTCAAGCAGGCCCTGGGGGCCTTGTTCCGCCAGCGGCGTATCCGGTTCACGAATCCGGGCATCGCCGTGGCGGAGGTGCCTGGAACATCCGCCAACGATTGGAGCCCCGGCCAGTCATCCTGAGGCCTTCGTTTGGGCTTGACCCGAGAGGCTTCTTTGGAGGAGACTGTGGAAGATGCTTCTGGGAGCGTTATTCCTTTTGTTAGCCGTCGGGCTGCTTATCGTGGTCGTGCGGTTGCCTGTTCGCCCGTCTCCCCCGCGAAAGCAGGAGAAGAGGACCGGCTTCATGGACCCGGGATTCCTGGCTGGCAGCTATGCTGCCATTCAACCGCCGCATGACAATGGCTATGCCGCACCCCCGCCTTCTTTCGACTTCTCCAGCAGCCCATCGCCTTCCTGGGACGGCGGTTCCGGTTTTTCCGGTGGCGGTTTTGACAGCGGAGGCGGGACCAGCTTTG
>DASWXG010000403.1:0-6440 GCA_036405615.1 Prosthecobacter sp.
AGATGATTGAGAGAATTTCTCTGCCGGATGGTGGTTTTGTTCGCCTTCCAGCGATTTTAAAAATGGTTCCAGTGGGCAGGTCGACTTGGTGGGCTGGAATCAAAGAAGGCCGTTTCCCGAAGGGCGTGAAGCTTGGCAAAAATACGACAGCCTGGAAGAACGAGGACATCAGAAAACTGCTGGAGTCGTTCCAGTGAGGCTTCGCTTTCAACCTTGGCAGCGCCGGCTAACGGCTGCGCTGCCGCTGCACTTTGTCTTTGCGCGTCGGTGCTGGCAGATCGGCCTGCGGCTGGATCTGATCAGGCTTCAGGCCTTCTTCAGCATCCTCAAAGTTGTCACGCTGCTTTTTGCGCTGGCGAAGCTGGAGCCAATAGCTGAGTGCTTCTTTGAGCCAGAGGCAAGGACCAGCAAGGAGGAACCATGTTGAGAGGCTCTTCTGCCCCTGGCCGCCGTTCAGGCAGAGCAGGGCAGCCAGGAGAACAAAGCCGGGTTCTGCCCAGACCACCCAGAAGCTTTGTGAACCTGCTGAGACTGGCAACTCCAGCCATTGGAACATGCGCAGGGTGTGGGGCGTCCCTGCATGATTGTCATGAGTGGCGGTGCCGCGTAGCTCAGATGCGAAAGCCCACGTAAAATGAAGGGCATAGAGAACCACGGCGGCCACTCCAAATACGCAAAGGCTGGAGTGCGCCGCCCACACTTTTGGCTCATACCAAGCATACACGGTGAACAGCAGAAATGCCCATGAGCCAGCAAAAAACAGGCTCTTGGGGCGCAGGTAGGCGTAGCCAAAGCCGCAGCGCATGAAAACCAGCACGGACATTGAAACAAGATGAAGCACCGTGCTCAGCACGGGAATGCGCAGCAATGCTGGTGTTTGAAGCGCCTGACGATCCTTCATGTCAAACCTGTTTGAAGCTGTGACGGATGTAGTTCTGAGCGGTCGGCTTTGCGCCCGCATCGTTTATCCAGCGCCTTCCGCCCTGGAAAATGATGGCATCAACCTCAAGTTTGGCTTCTCTGCCGCCGGTTCGAAGGGTGGTGAATTCCTGAGGCTGCACCAGGTATTCAAAAACCATACTACCCCCGGCATTCTGGTTCATGGCTCCTGCCTGGCCTCTGGCGCCCACGCCTTCGGAATGGCCGCCGTAAAGCTGGAGCTGACGGGTACGGCCAATTGTCTCCGCCGCCCAATTGTTGGTCGTGGAGTCCCCGTTGGCATGGAAGATTTTGGTTTGGAGATTTCCCAAAAAGGCATCGACTTCGGACCTGGAATTGTGGCCCCCAAAGGTGGCATGGTAGCTGGGGAGGTTCTGGGTCAGATAAACCGTGCAGGCGCGTGAGCTTCGCGCCGTGCTCTGGAACATGGCATCATAAGAATTGGCAAAAAAGTGGGATTCATCCGCCCACAGAAAAACCGGGCGGATCGTTTGTTCGGTCTGCTCGCGACTGGCTCCCTTAGGAATTCGCCTTTCCACCGCTCGCTGCCAGATGAACTTGAACAGCACCTGAGCAAACTGGCCCAACTCGTTGTACTCCTTCACCGGGAGGTTTAGGATTATGATCTTTCCGTCAAAGCTGTCTTCAGGCCTGAAATTAAGATCAGTGCAAAAAAGTTGCCGTAGCATGCCGCGCAGGAAACAGTCAGCCATGCTGGTAAAAGTGGAGACGATTACCGAGCGCGTCTCCGGGGCGAGGCTCGGAAACTCCAGCATCCAGTAGTCGCGGGTGAGTTGCCAGTCACTCTCTCGCCCCTTGGTCTTGGCGGCTGCTTCGGAATGCTCCAAAAGGGCGTAGCAGGCAGATGCCTGCCGCCAGTTTTCATCGGCTGCTTCAGCCGCGCTCCGCGGTGCCGATGTGATGATCCGGTAAAGGCCGGGCAGGTCCACATCGTCTGCGGCGAGGACCGCCAGGTCCACCGCGCTGCGCAAAAGCTGCTTCAAAGTGCGCTGCCAGTAAGCATCATTCCCGCCGCTTTGGCCGTGGCGCTTCTCGGCGGATTCCAGCACAGCGCAAAACAGGTTTACCAGGTTTTCGGTGTGGCCTCGGCCCGCTCCTGGGCGAGTCAGTTCATAGCGAAGGAAGTTAAAACGGAAGGTCGAGGTGTCGTCAACAATGAGCAAATCTGACTCTCTGCCGGTGGCCTTCGCATAGCCCTCCCAGAGCAAAACTTCGTCCGGTTTTGCGGTCAAAACCAGCCCGCCGAGATTGCCCTCAAGGAATGCCGTGGCGACCGCCCGGCCACTGCCGGAGGTCTTGCCAGATCCGGTGCCTCCAAAGATCTGCAGGCCTTCAAAAGCGTCCGCCAGGCTCCAGTAGTTTTCGGGTGTCTGGCGTAGGCCCAGCGCCAGCAATTCCTCGTCGTTGTCTGGCCAGTCTTTGACGGGACCGGCGGAGGTAGTTGACGCAGGGCTGGTCATGAAAAGGAAGGCGGCGGAGGTGGAGCGGAGCCAGGTAGCAGCGGAGCTGGAGGCGGGGGCATTTTCAGCCCTTAGCTGTGCTAAGGAGAGATGTCTGAAGAACGGATTTTGGTTTGGGGCGAAGCTCCCCTGTTGGTGATTTGGACGGCTTGGAGCGAATTAGAACCCAGACGGATAGCGGCGGATTTGCTGGCTCTCAATGGGATAGTCGCGTAAAAAATTTGCACTGCCTAACGTGACATTGAAGTACAACCCATGGTAGAATGAAATCATGTTAAGGGTGGTGGCTCACAGCAGCGCAGCAGCGGCGCAGAAGTATTTTTCAGAAGGTCTGAAGCGGGAGGACTATTACCTGGATGGGCAAGAGGTGGTGGGCAAATGGCACGGCAAGGCGGCGGGGATGCTCGGGCTATCCGGGGCGGTGACCAAGGATGCGTTTTCGGCTTTGGTGGAAAACCGTCATCCCGGTACGGGAGAGAAGCTGACACAGCGAAACCGGGCGGGCCGCCGGGTGGGGTATGACCTCACCTTTAATGCGCCAAAAAGCCTCTCTGTGCTTTACGCCATCACACAAGATCCAAAGGTGCTGGAGGTGTTCAGACGGTCTGTATCGAACACTATGGGAGAGCTTGAAAGGCTGGCTGAAACGCGGGTTCGGAAAGGGAAGGGACAGGGCAACCGTGTCACCGGGAACCTCGCCTGGGCGGAGTTTGTGCATTTCACCTCAAGGCCGGTGGGTGGGGTGCCTGACCCGCATTTGCACATCCACTGCTTCACCTTCAACGCCACCTTTGATGGGGTGGAGGATCGCTGGAAGGCAGGAGAGTTTGCTGCGATCAAGCGCGGCGCAGAATATGCGCAGGCCGCGTTCCACTCGCGCCTGACAGCGGGTTTGAATCAGCTTGGTTACGGCATCCAGCGCAAAAGGGGCGGCTGGGAAATTGCCGGAATGCCGCCAACCGTCATTGCTAAATTCTCCCGCCGCACGGCACAAATCGAAGCGTTGGCAGCTCAAATGGGTATCACCGATGCCAAAGCCAAAGATGGCCTTGGGGCGCTGAGCCGCGAGGGCAAGCGCAAAGGGCTAACTTTCCCCGACCTGCTGGCACTGTGGGGGCAGCGGCTTACGGATGATGAAAAAGCCGGGCTATCAAGGATGTGTTTTAACCGGCAGACGGAAGGCCGCCGAAGCTTGACGCCCAAAGAGGCGGTGGACTACGCCATTCAAAATGCTTTTGAGCGCCAGTCAGTTGCAAGGCGTGACAAGATCCTGGCTGATGCCTTGACCTTTGCGTACGGCGATACTACGCCAGAGGCGATCAAGGCAGAGTTTGTCAGCCGCAAACTCATTGGCCGCAAGGTGGACGGGGAACACATCTGCACCACCATAGAGGTGCTGGCCGAAGAAGTTGCCCTCATCAATTTTGTGAGAAGCGGCCGGGGCACAGCTCCAGCACTCGGCGGTCGGAAGCTGCCGACCATTCCCGACTATTTTTCTGAGGATCAAAGAGCGGCGGTGAGGCATGCCCTCACCAGCCGTGACCAGGTGATTGCCATCAAAGGTGGGGCGGGCGTTGGCAAAACCACGCTCATGCAGGTGGTTGTGCCGGCTGCCGAGAGGCGCGGCCTTAACGTCTTCGCCTTCGCTCCATCAGCCTCTGCTTCCAGACAGACGCTAAGGGAGGAAGGTTTCGCTGGAGCGGACACGATTGCCCAGCTTCTGATCAATCCCAAACTCCAGCAGCAAATTAAAGGGCAAATCATCTGGATCGATGAGGCGGGGTTGGTGGGCGTGCGTGACCTCTGGCGTATCATGGAAATTGCCGGGGCAAAAAGTCGCATCTTTTTGACCGGCGACTATGACCAGCATTCACCTGTGCCACGCGGAGACCCTTTCCGCCTCATTTCCAGGTATTCCGGCCTCCGGGTGGCAAGAGTCACCCAGATCCAGCGCCAGGAACTGGAGGACTACAAAAAGGCCATCGAAGCGCTCAGCAAAGGTGACCTGCGAACCGCTTTCAGGCGGCTTGACGCCCTGGGCGCATTTGTGGAGGTGGCAGACGAAGAGGAGCGCTATCAGCAGCTGGCTGCCGACTACGTCGCTCTTGGCGGCAAAAAGATGCAATTCCCGCTGGTAGTGTCACCCACCCATGCAGAAGGGGCAAAGGTCACTGAAGCCATTAGGCAGGCACGAAACGAGGCCGGGCAACTTGGGCCTCAGCAGGTGTTTGCACAGTTCCACAATCTGCAATGGACTGAAACGGAGCGAGCTTTGCCAGAAAACTACCGGGAAGGGCTGCTGGTCCAGTTTCATCAAAACGCCAAAGGCTTCGGGCGCGGTGAACTACTGCGGGTAACGGGCATAAGGGACAGCGGAGCCCTTGAGGTGAAGGGCTCAAAGGGAAATATTCAACTCCTCGACTTGAAGCATGCGAGCCGATTCACGGTGTTTGAGGAGCGGCAAATCCAACTCGCCAAGGGCGATTTGGTCAAAATCACCCGTGGTGGTGATAGCTTGAACGGCAAGCGGCTCAACAACGGCGACCTTTTCAGCATCAGGGGTTTTAGCCGAAAAGGCGACATTGAGCTTTCAAACGGGGCGGTGTTGGCCAAAAGCCACGGCCACGTAACCTACGGCTATTGCCAGACCTCACACTCCAGCCAAAGCCGGAGCGTGCAGCATGTACTGGTGGCGCAAAGTGAAAATTCCGGCCTTGCGGCTTCTAGGGAGCAGTTTTATGTGTCATGCAGCCGTGGCAAGCAAACCATACGAATTTATACCGATAACCGCGATGCTTTGCTGGCAGCGGTTGGAAACAGTTCAGCACGCGTCGCCGGTGTTGAACTCGCAGGGCTGACCCAAGCTGACATTGCCGACTTTATGCAAAAGGAACTTGGAGCACGGCAATGGCGCGAAGCGGTGGGCAGCCGCCGCAGCCTTGACCAGAGCAAGACCTTTGTCGAGCATCTGGTAGAGCAGCGCAAAATGGGCTCGGTCAAGAAGCACGAAGCGCTGGACTGGCGCGGCTATATTGAAATGCGTCGAGGCCTTATCAGCGCTGATGGCAAGAACCGCTCCAAAGGCCACCCAGCAGGCCAGGGGAAAGGCAAACCTGGCGAAAAGGGCAGAAGTTGGCCGAAGGTCAGCCAGCATTCAGAAAAGCTGGTTCAGCAATTCAAAGCTGCCAGCGAGGCCAAAAAGGCAGACCCAGCCAAAGCGCCTGAGCCTGCGAAGGCTCAAACCAAAAAGAACCTGCTGCAGAAAGCGCATGATGGCGCTGCCGGACATTTCAAAAAACTGGTCGGCAAAGTGAAGGGCAGGCAAAACGTGTCCGCGCAAAATCAAAAGCCGCCCAGTCAGCGCAGCATTAGGATTGGCAATGTGCAAATCACAGTCAGCAAAGTGGCAAACGGCAAACGCGCTGGCGAGCATGCGAAGCGCCAAAGAGCGCAGGCCGCGCAGCCGAAGGCTCAAACCAAACAGCAAATCAAAGCACCGGTGCAAGCGCCGCCGCGAAGGAAATAGTTTATGAACCGCATCGACGAAATTTTGCAGGAACGCCGCAAGGCAGATCCGCCGCCAGCAGTGGAGGCTGAAGTCGACAAATTCTATTCCGTGCTGGTTGGCGAAGCCATCCAGGAGCATTTCATGGAGCTGCGTTTTTCAAACGGCCTGCAAACCTGCTTCAGCTACCTTGATCTGGCCTGGTTCAATCACGATCCAGAGAGCGGCTGCATTGACCTGTCATTTGGCGGGTTCCTGGTGACGCTCAAAGGCCGGGGCCTGGCTCCGCTATTCCAGGCGGTGAAGCAAAAGCGTGTGGGCTGGGTGAAGGAGGCAGATAACGAGCTTCAGGATCATGAAGCCAACAGCAGCTTCATCGAAAGCATCACCATCACGCCACCCAAAGAGTTCAGCGATGAGGAGGACACAACGTCATGATCTTGCGCACACTCAGGCACCTGCCGAAGCTGGCCCTGGCTCTGGCAATGCTCATCATCAGCACCGCCTTGTTCGGT
>DASWXG010000404.1:0-4535 GCA_036405615.1 Prosthecobacter sp.
TCGATGTTTCGCCGCATCATGGCGAGCTGTTCGCGCACATCGCCAGGCAGACGTTCATCCTCCTGGAGGGCGGTGGCGCTCATCAACACAGGCGTGAGCGGTGTGCGCAGTTCGTGGCTGAGCGCCGCGAGGAAGTCATCCTTGGCCCTGCTGGCCGCCTGGGCTTCTTCGGCATTTTGGCGCAGCGCTTCCCGCTGCATGGCGAGCTCAAAAAAGATTCCCGCTTTGCTTTGCAGGATGTGGGGTTCGATGGGTTTGAAGATGAAGTCCACCGCGCCGGCTTCATAGCCACGGAAGCGCCGTTGCTGATCTATGGCCCCGGCGGTGACAAAGATGATGGGCACACGGCGCGTGCGTTCAGTCCCGCGCATCAGTTCCGCCAGTTCAAAGCCGTCCATGCCCGGCATCTGCACATCCAGCAGGGCGAGGGAGACATCGTGAACCAGGAGCAATTCCAGGGCTTCAGGGCCGGAGCGGGCCTTGAGCAGTTCCAGTCCTTCCCGTTTTAACAGACCCTCAAGCGCCAGCAGGTTGGCGTCCAGATCATCTACCAGAAGGAATTTGATCGTCGGGGTGGTCATCTGGGGGAAAGGGCAGGCAGTTCGGTGGTCAAAACTGCGGAGATTTGGGCGAGGTCGAGGACTGTTGCCAGAGGGCAGGCCATCAGAGCCGACTCCGGCATGGTGGCAACTTCGGCGCTGTTGGGAGACTGCACAAAGGCCCGGCCTCCGGCGGAGTGGATGGCGCTGAGGCCCCGGGCTCCATCACTGTTGGCCCCGGTGAGCACGAGTCCTGCGAGAGCATTGCCGTAGGCATCGGAGGCGGATTCAAAAAGCACGTCGATGGAGGGCCTCGAAAAAAGCACCGGCTCATCCGACGAAAGAGAAAGATGAAAGTCGGGCTCCACCAGCAGGTGATAGTTGGGCGGCGCAAGGTAGGCCTTGCCGGGCTGTATGGGTTCCTTGTCCTCGGCTTCCTTGACTTGAATCCGGCAGCTGTCTTTCAGCAAGGAGACCAGGCCGCTTTCAGAATAAGGCGGCAGATGCACCACGATCATCACTGCCAGTGGATAGTCAGTGGGCAGGGCTGGCAGTATCTGCAGCAGGGTCCTGACCGAACCGGCGGATCCGCCGATGACAAGGGCCTGGGTCTGCTGCAGTTCCGGCGGGCTGTTCATCCTCGTTTTTGGTAAATGCGCTCGTTTCTTGCAAATTCGGTGAAGTCGCCGCCATGGGCGGAAAAATGCAGGCTTTCCTTGGCCCCCAGCCCCAGGAATCCTCGTCGCACCAGGGAGTCTTTGAAAAGGCCGACGGCCCGGTCCTGAAGGCTGCGGTTGAAGTAGATGAGGACATTGCGGCAGCAGACCAGCTGCGCTTCGGCAAAGACGGCATCTGAGACCAGGCTGTGGTCTGAGAACACCACCCGTTTGCGCAGGGACTTGTCAAAGACGGCCGCGCCATAACCAGCCGTGTAGTAGTCCGAAAGCGAAGATTTGCCGCCCGCGCGCTGATGGTTGGCGGTGAAGAGGGCGATGCGGTCCAGATCATACATGCCAGCCTCGGCCTTGCCAAGAGCCTCGGTATTGATGTCGGTGGCATAAAAGATGGTCCTGTCCTCCAGGCCCTCTTCACGAAAGAGAATGGCCAGCGAGTAAAGCTCCTCCCCGGCACTGCACCCGGCTACCCAGACTTTTAGGGAGGGGTAGGTGCGCAGATGCGGCACCACCTGCTCACGCAGTACCCTAAAGAACGCGGGGTCTCTGAACATCTCGCTGACCTGTACGGTGAGAAAACCGAGCAGTTGCGGAAGCATCTCGGCCTCATGCAGCACCCGTTCTTGCAGGGCGGAGAAACTCTTGCAGCCAAAGCGGTCCCGGGCTTGCTGCAGGCGCCGTTTGAGGGAGGCGGCAGAGTAGTCCCGGAAATCGTAGTGGTACTTTTGGAAGATGGCTTCCACAAGCAGGCGCAGCTCAATGCTTTCCGTCTCGGCAAATTCGGTCTTCATCGCGGCATCCAGACACGGACCAGGGAAAGCAGTTTTTCCACGTCCAGGGGTTTGGCAAGGTAGTCACTCGCTCCTGCGGCAAGGCACTGCTGCTGATCGCTCGGCATGGCTTTGGCGGTCAGGGCGATGATGGGAAGCCTCTGCCATTCCGGCTGTTTGCGGATGGCGCGCATGGCTGCCAGGCCGTCCATCTCAGGCATCATGATGTCCATGAGCACCAGGTCCGCAGGGCTGTGCGAATCGCGCATCCGGCCGAGAACCTCAAGCGCTTCACGCCCGTTGCGTGCAATTTCGACCGAGAGGCCCAGGGGTTCCAGCAGACTGGTCAGGGCAAAGATGTTGCGCACGTCATCTTCCACCAGCAGAACGCGTTTGCCCTCCAGCGCGGCCTCTCGGCTGCGGGCCTTTTCAATCATCCTCTGCTGCTCTGCCGGCAGCTCTGCCACCACTTGGTGAAGAAAGAGAGCCACTTCATCCAGCAGCCGTTCGGGTGACTTGGCACCTTTGACGATGATGGATTTGGAGTATTTCCTCAACCGCTGCTCCTCGTGCTCGCTCAGTTCACGGCCGGTATAGATGATGACCGGAGGGAAGGGATAGGCGTCATCGGCGCTGATTTTTTCCAGCAGTGTGAAACCGCTGGCATCCGGCAGGCTGAGATCAAGGACCATGCAGTCAAAGGTGCCCGCCTGGAGATTCTCCAGGCAGCACGCGGCATCCTGCGCCCCCACCGCTTCCACTTCGCGGGAGGAGAGAAGTGAACAGAGGGCACCGAGCTGGACGGGATCATCCTCCACCACCAGCACACGACGCAAGCGATGGGTCAGGCGTTTTTCCAGATCGCGGAAGGCTTCTGCCAGCTTTTCCCGGGCCACCGGTTTCAGCATGTATCCCACGGCTCCCATGTTCAAGGCCCTCTCGGCATGGTCACTGGCGGAGACCACATGAACGGGGATGTGGCGCGTGCGCGGATCGTGTTTCAGACGGTCCAGTACAAAAAGGCCGGACCCGTCAGGAAGGCCGATGTCCAGGATCACGGCATCCGGGAGCTTTTGCTGGGCCAGCCCGAGAGATTCGCTTGCACTGTTGCTGACCAGGCAATGGAAGTTCTGCTCATGGGCGAGATTAATCAGGATCTCGGCGAAACTCGGATCGTCTTCAATCACCAGGATCACCGGCTTGGAACCGTTCAGCCGCTCACGATCATCCGGGATGATCGGGCGCGGGGGCTGGGCTGGCGCCCGGAGTCCAGATGCCGCAGGGGCAGCTTCAGTTGGCATTACCGCAGGCGCAGGGGCTGAGGTCGCTGGCACCGGGGGGGGCGTCTTCAAAATTTCCGGAAGTGTCACCGTGAAAGTGCTGCCGCTGCCCGGCTGGCTGGTGAGATGAATGTCTCCTCCCAGCAGGCGTGCCAGTTCCCGCGAAATGGACAGGCCCAGGCCGGTGCCGCCGTATTTGCGGCTCGTTGTTCCATCGGCCTGGCAAAAGGGTTCGAAAACCATCTGTTGCTGGTCGCTGGCAATGCCGATGCCCGTGTCGTGCACGGCAAAAGAAATGCCGCCTGTGGCAGCCCGTGAAACTTCGAGGGAAACCTCGCCAGAGTCAGTGAACTTCAGAGCATTGGAAAGAAGGTTGCGCAGCACCTGCTCCAGCCTTTGGGAGTCGGTTTCCAGAACAGACGGGGCGGCGGGTGCCACCTTGAAGTGCAGGGCCAGGCGGCGGCTTGCGGCGACAGGTTCAAACTGCGCGCGCAAGCTCTCCACAATCTTGTCAATTTCGACACGCTGCAGATTGAGGTCCATGCGGCCGGCCTCGATCTTGGAGAGATCCAGCACATCATTGATGAGCGCCAGCAGGTCATTGCCAGAACTCTGGATGGTGCGTGCAAATTTGACCTGCTCTTCGGTCAGATTGCCGTGGCGGTTTTCGGCCAGCAACTGGGCCAAAATAAGGGATGAGTTCAGCGGCGTGCGCAACTCGTGCGACATGTTTGCCAGGAACGCGGACTTGTAGCGGCTGGCCTGTTCCACCACACGCGCCTGGGTTTCCAGGCCCAGTTTGGCCTGGGCCAGATCATCCCTCTGAGCTTCGAGCAGGCGCGTCTGCTCCTCCAGTTGCATGTTTGTCTGTTCCAGTTCCGCCTGCTGCTGTTCCAGCTGGGTCTGGGTCCGCTGCAGTGCCTGGCTTTGCTCTTCCAGTTCCTCATTGGAGACGCGCAGTTCTTCGCTCTGGGCCTGGACCTCCTCGGACTGGCGCTGGGTCTCCTCCAGCAGCTCTTCAATCCTCGCACGGGCCCGGGCTGAATGAACCGCCACTCCGATGGACTCAGCCGTGCGCATCATCAGTTCAAGAGTCGCTGCCGGGACCGGCTGGAAGAAGCCTAGCTCCAAGACTGCTACGACTGTTCCATCCACTTGAGCTGGTGCAATCAGCAGGTGACGGGGACGGTCTTTTCCCAGGGCTGAGCCTATCGAAAGATAGCCATCAGGCACCTGATGGATCAGGAAAGGTCTCACATCCCTGACGGCCTG
>DASWXG010000405.1:0-9299 GCA_036405615.1 Prosthecobacter sp.
TCTGCCGACAGCCCCGCCTGGTCGAAAAAAGCAGATGAGCCAATGCCGCGAAGGCCGGTTTTAGGCTTCTCCCGGTTGCCTGCCCAGCGGATGCAGTTCTGCAAAAGTTTGGCGTGGTCTCCCCCGGCCGCGCCATCCAGGTAGCTGTTGTGGCCAAAGAGGATGATGCGGCCCTTGCCATACCCAGCGGCTGCCGCCACGGCAAGTTCGTTGGCCTCTCTGCCGTCGGCTGCGGCCAGGAGCGGGAAGGCCATGTTGCCCCAGATGGCGACGGGTCCCGGAGCGCCGGTTTTGGGCACACTTGAGACCTCTGCCAGGAGCTTTGTCCGCTCGGCTTTCACCAGTTCCGGCGGGATCTGGGCTGAGACAGGGAGGGTGATGCAAAAAGCCAACAGGGGGCAAAGGAGACGGAGATGCATGGCTGTCGTAAGGTTGGAAAACCCGTTTCACAGGTTTCCGGTATAACGGAATGAAGTTCTGTTTATTAGAATATTCTTCCGCCTTGGCCAAATTCAGCTCACCGGTAGATCACCACCAGGAAGACCAGGGCATCGGCACTGCCCGCATTGACAATGGCATGGGGCACATCGGCCGGGTAGGTGGCAGAATCTCCCTTGCCCAGTTCTTCACTGGCTCCGTCAGACTCCAGTTTCACCAGACCCTCTTCCACCGTCAGGAACTCGCGGGTTCCTTCAAAATGAGGCTGGCTGCGCAGCGCTCCACCCTGGCGAAGGGTGACTTCATAAAACTCCACGTCCTTTTCCAGGTTCAGCGGAGACAGCGTGCGGATTTCGCATTGCTTGTCCGAGCGGAACACCTGCCCCCGGTCACGGCTGCGGATGACCTGGATCTTGGGTGGGGATTCTTCCACGTCGCCGATCAGATCCTGCAAGGTCATGCCAAAGGCGCGTGCGATGCGAAAGGTGACCGTGAGGGTTGGATTGGCGCGCTCGCGCTCGATTTCGCTCAGCATGGACCGGCTCACGCCGCTGGCCTTTGCCAGTTCTTCCAAGGACCAGCCGCGGTCATTGCGCAGCTTTTTCACCCGCCGGCCGACAAATTCCCCAATGGCTTCCGGTGCGATTTCTGTCGCAAGGGCATCTTTGCGGGCGGACTTTTTTGCGGCCATGGAATGCCAATATCTGAGATGGGCCTCCTGTAAAGTGGATGTTGAAATTCCGACGCCCCGCGTGTGTCCCGCGCCCTTGCCAGCCTCCAAACCCGCGCCTATCTTTCCCCATGCCTGCCTGGAATGCCCCAACCACCGTGAATCTTGTGGACCTTGGCTTCATGGATGCCCGTTCAAAGCTGATTGATCTGGCCGCCTTTCTGGACCGTGTTCAACGCGCGGCACAGGAGGATGATTTTCGGGTCCAGGCTTTGAAAAAAGCCATCGGCTGCCTTTCATCCAACGAACCTGCCCGTGCCCGGGAAGTCCTGCTCACCTTTAGCGACCCCAGTTCGCAGCCTATTGAAAAGGCCACGGTGCAGGGAGCCGTGGGCGCTCATCGCGAATGACCGGCAGCCAAACTTTCACCACCTCCTTTTCCCGACCCATGCAATACATTGAGCCCCACGGTCACATGGTCAGCCGCACCACGGATGATTATGAACGCATGGCCATTGCCGGCTGCCAGGCCATCTGCGAGCCCGCTTTCTGGGCCGGTTTTGACCGCGCTTCCGCCGACGGGTTTTATGACTACTTCCGCCAGATCACGGAGTATGAACCCAAACGCGCCGCCAAGTTTGGCATCAAGCATTTCTGCTGGTTGTGCATCAATCCCAAAGAGGCCGAGGACACCCGGCTGGCGGAAGAGGTGATCGGCCTCATCCCGCAGTTTCTCGACAAACCTGGAGTTCTGGGCATCGGCGAAATCGGCCTCAACAAGAACAGCCGCAATGAGCTGAAGGTTTTCGAGCGGCACCTGCAAGTGGCCCAGGACCATGATCAGCTGGTGCTCATCCATACTCCCCATCTGGAAGACAAGCTGAAGGGCACACGACTCATCGTGGACGCCCTGAAGAACTTTTCCGGAATCCGGCCGGAACGGGTCATCATTGACCATGTGGAAGAGCACACCATTGACGCTGTGCTGGACCATGGATTTTGGGCGGGTATCACCCTGTACCCGGAAAGCAAATGCACGCCGCATCGGGCGATTGACATGCTGGAGCAACGCCAGGGCGAGCGCATCTGGATGAACAGCGCCTGTGACTGGGGCATCAGCGATCCCCTGGCCGTGCCGAAGACCATGCAGGCCATGCGCCAGCGCGGGTGGAGCGGGGAGATGATCCAGAAAGTGGCCTGGGAAAATCCGCAGGCTTTCATGGGCCAGAGCGAGAAATTCAAGCTGTAACGATTGACTGTTCAAATGAAACGGGTCTGTTACGCCACCTCCTCGTGAATCCCACCCTCAACGAAGCCGACTCGCCCTTTGATCTTGCCCTCCGTCCGGCGGATTTTGAGGAGTTCCACGGCCAGTCCAAGGTGAAGGAAAACCTGCTGGTGATGGTGGAGGCGGCGAAGATGCGCAATGAGCCGCTGGACCATGCTTTGCTGTGTGGGCCTCCTGGCCTTGGCAAGACCACTTTGGCCAACCTTATTGCCAATGCTGTCGGTTCCCGCCTGCATACCACCAGCGGACCGCAGATTGAAAGAGCAGGGGATCTGGCCGGCATCCTCACCAATTTGCAGGAAAGAGACATCCTGTTCATTGACGAGATCCACCGCCTGCATCCGAGCATTGAGGAGTATCTCTACCCGGCCATTGAAGACTTCCGCCTGGACATCATCATCGACCAGGGGCCCAAGGCCCGGACGATCCGTATTGATCTGCCGCCCTTCACCCTGGTAGGGGCAACCACCCGCGCGGGCATGCTAACGGCCCCCATGCGCAGCCGCTTTGGTATTCCCAACCGCCTGGATTACTACACTTCCGAGGAACTGCAGCACATCCTGCTTCGCAGCGCCCGGTTGATGAATGTTGCCATGGAGCCTGCCGGCGCGCTGGAGATTGCCCGCCGCTCACGCGGGACGCCGCGTATTGCCAACCATCTCCTGCGTTGGGTGCGTGACTATGCCCAGGTAAAGTCCCAGGGGACCATCACCGAAGGCGTGGCCAGCCAGGCGCTGTCCATGCGGGATATTGATGAAACCGGCCTGGATGAAATGGACAAGCGTTTCCTGGAAGCTCTCATTCACAAGTTTGAAGGCGGCCCTGTGGGACTTAACAGCATTGCCGTTTCCGTCAGCGAAGACGCCTCCACCCTGGAGGACGTGCATGAGCCCTACCTTGTCATGCAGGGCTATGTCAAACGCACACCGCGTGGCCGTGTCGCCATGCCGGCGGCGTATCGCAAACTGGGCTTGGTGCCCCCGTTGAGCGGCCAGACCGAGCTGTTTTAAGACCCAACAAAAAAGCTGTTTCCGCCGCTGGAAGCCCAGTCTTTGGAAACAGCCTTTGGGAAAGGAAAGGGCCCGTGTTTAGGAGGCCTTTTTCTTGGCAGCCTTCTTTGCTGCGGCTTTTTTGGCGGGAGCCTTTTTGGCTGCGGATTTTGTGGCTGCCTTGGCAGAGGTCTTTTTCGCGGCGGCTTTCTTCGCAGGCTTGGTCCGCTCCGGGCGTGCTGCAGGGGCGGCCACCGGGGCCGTGTCCTGCCAGTCCAGTTTCGGCGCGTCGCCCCACAGTTCTTCGAGGGCGTAGTATTCACGCTTCTCCGGAGACTGGATGTGGACCAGCACGTTCGGGTAGTTGACGATCAGCCACTGGCTTTCGTAGGTGCCTTCGCTGAAGATGGGTTTTTCACCATGCGTGTCGCGCAGCTCTTCGACGATTTCATCCCGCACGGCGCGGAGCTGGGGGTTGGAACTGGCGGTGACGATGACGAAGAAATCCGTCACAGGGGACAGCCCGCGCAGGTCCAGCAGCACAATGTTTTCGGCCTTTTTGTCGTCGGCATACTTGGCGCAAAGGCGCGCGATCTCGATGGATTCCATGGTGGTTGTTTGAAGCAACTTCCTTAGAACTCCACTTTTGCCGGGAAAGCAAGCCCGCAGGCGGCAAAGATACCGGTATTCGTTCCATCCTGCTGCTTGACGCCGGGGCCCGCCGTCCTTACCTCGGTTAACATTACGACCTCCTCTCATGACCCGTTTCCGCCCTTGCATTGACCTTCACGACGGCCAGGTGAAACAGATCGTAGGGTCGAGTCTGAATGACTCCGGAGCAGGTCTGAAGACCAACTTTGTCAGTGATCGCGACCCGGCCTGGTATGCGCGGAAATACCAGGAAGACGGCCTCGTGGGCGGCCACGTCATCCTTCTGGGACCCGGCAATGAAAAAGCCGCCAAGGAAGCCCTCACGGCCTACCCGCAAGGGTTGCAAGTGGGCGGAGGCATCCGTCCGGAGAATGCCGCCGGGTACCTCGAGGCAGGGGCCAGCCATGTCATTGTGACCAGTTACCTCTTTGACGGGGACGGGCGTTTTTCAGAGGCCCGGCTTCAAAAGATGGTGGAGGCTGTGGGCAAAGACCGCCTGGTGGTGGACCTCAGTTGCAAGGCGACCGGCGACGGCTGGACCGTGGCGATGAACCGCTGGCAGACGCTGACAGATCTCGTGGTGACACCCGAGGCCTTGCATAACCTCGCCAGCACCTGCGCAGAGTTTCTCATTCACGCCGTGGATGTCGAAGGCAAGTGTGAGGGCATGGACGAAGCCCTGGCCGATTTTCTCGGACGACACAGCCCCATTCCGATGACCTATGCAGGCGGTATCCGGCACCTGGATGACCTGCACCGTCTGGATGTCCTCAGCCACGGCCGGGTGGACGGTACCATCGGCAGTGCGCTCGACATGTTTGGCGGCAGCGGCGCGCGGTATGAAGACTGCGTGGCTTTCAATCGCCGTTAGAGCCGCTTTCCCGCGACGTACAAGTTCCCTCTCCACACCTCTCATGAAAATCATCCGCTACTCTGACTCCTCCGGCCGTATCGCCCACGCTGCCCAGCAACCCGACGGCTCCGCACGCGTGATCGAAGGAGACATCCTGGGCTCGTTCAAGGTCACAGATGCCGTGGCCGATGTCGCCAAGATCCTGGCTCCAGTCCAGCCCACAGCCATCCTTTGCATCGGTCTGAACTACAAGTTCCACGCGGAAGAAAGCGGTGCCGCCATCCCGGAGAATCCGGTGCTGTTTGTGAAGAGCCCCGGTGCTGTTCAGAACCCGGGCGACAACATCGAACTGCCCCGCGCATTGCGCAGCGACCAGGTGGACTATGAATGCGAGCTGGCGGTGGTGATCGGCAAGGCCGCCAAAAACGTCTCCAAGGAAAAAGCCCTCGACTACGTGCTGGGTTACACCTGCGCCAATGATGTCAGCGCCCGTGACTGGCAGAAAAACGGCGGTGGTGGCCAGTGGTGCCGTGGCAAGACCTTCGACACCTTCTGCCCGCTGGGGCCTGTGCTCGTCACTCCGGATGAAATCCCAAATCCCAATGCTCTGGGCATCAAAACCGTGCTCAATGGCGAGGCGGTGCAGGACTGGAACACCAACGACATGATCTTTGACGTGCCGACGATCATTGCCTTCCTCAGCGCCAGCACCACGCTGCTGCCAGGGACGGTCATCCTCACGGGCACACCGCACGGCGTGGGCATGGCCCGCAAGCCCGCGCTCTGGCTGAAAGCCGGTGACAGCGTCACCATTGAGATCGAAGGCATCGGCGCTCTGACCAACCCTGTGGTGGAAGAGGTGCTTTAAGCGCCGTCACTTTCATACACATCTTCGTCCCAAATCTCCAAAGGGGCATCGCGTAGTTCTCCACGCGATGTCCCTTTTCCGTTTCCTCCCTCATCTTCTGGTTCTTTGTGCTTCTTCTGCCCACGCGGTTTCCCCGGAGTTTGACTGGGTGGCGGCGGGAGGCGGTGCTAAAAGCGACAAAACCCGGGCGGTGGCTGCAGACAGCCAGGGAAATGTGTTCCTGGCCGGAGAGACCAGCGAGGAAGGGACCTTCGGAGATGCGAAGCGTCCCACTCTCGGCAGCACGGATTTCTTCCTCGCCAAAACGTCGCCGGAAGGAAAGTTCCTGTGGGTGAGAAGCCTCGGCGGTTCTCTAGTGGATCGCGGTTATGGCGTGGTGGCCGATGACAAGGGCAATGCCTATGTCACGGGGCATTTTCAAAGCACGGACGCCCAGGCGCTCGGCAAAGCTCTGCCGAATGCTGGAGACTACGACATCTTCGTGGCCAAGTATGATGCCGGTGGAGACCTGCTGTGGATCCGCACGGCGGGCGGAAAAGGTTACGACTATGGCCATGGCATTGCACTGGACGGCAAAGGCGATGTCGTGGTGGCCGGGTCGGTTGCCGGAGAGGGAAAATTTGGCGACGCCCTGGCGAATGCTGGCAGTACCGCCAGAGCAGTCTTCTGGGCCAAGTACGCCCCTGATGGCAGCCTGAAATGGGTCAAAACCACCTCGGGCGGTTTCAGTGGCAGCGGTCACGGCATTGTTGTGGACGGCCAGGACAACCTCTACATCGGCGGCAGCGGCGGCGGTTCCGGTAAAGCGGGTGCTGTTGAACTCTCAACAAAAGGGGGGCAGGCAGCCGTTGTCATCAAAACCTCCCCGGATGGAGAACCCGTTTGGGCCTCTCTGGTGCAGGGCACTCCGAGCGCAGGTTTTCACGAGCTCACCGTGAACGCAGCCGGTGAAGCAACGGGCGTCGGTATGTTCAAGGGGGCTTTGACGGTGAACGGCGAGGCTTTCCAAACCGGTGGAGACAAGGACAATGACGGTTTTGTGGTTCATTTCGCCGCCGATGGGAAACCGGTTTGGACCCGGATTTTGCAGGGGCCGGGGGTGGACTACTGCCTGGGAGCCGCACATGGCGGCGACGGCAGGATCTATGTAACCGGTGAGTTTTCCGCGACAGCCCAGTTTGCTGGTCAGACGCTGGTCAGCCAAGGGGCGACGGACATCTATACAGCGGCATTCGACGGGAGGGGGCACCTGGAGTGGTTGTTGCCGAACGGTGGATCGAAGGGGGATAATGCCTACACGCTGCTCTGGCGTCCGGGAGCGTTGATTCTGGGCGGTGCCTGTGCCGCACCGGCCGAATTCGGAAAAAAAATGATGACCTCCCCGGCTGGCGCGGAGGCTTATTCAGCCAAGCTTCGGCTGCCTGAGGCCGCCTCCCAGGCCAAGGCGAGGCAAAATCCGTGATTGATTTTGCCCCCCGGATGCCTCACCATCCGGGTCAATTCAGCGGTAGGCTGAATGTTCAGACTTCTTAAATGATGAGAAACGCCACCACCTGCCTGCTTTGTTTCGTCGCAGCTCTTCTTTGCTCGTGCTCTTCTTCCGACTCTAAGAACAAGGTGATGTCTCAGCGCGGTACACGCATCACAGCGGTTCGCACCACGGCCTACACACACAGCGAGTCGGACCACATCCAGTATGGTGCCCGGACGGCGGTGGGTTCTCAGTTGAAGTATGGCCGTGTGGTGCGCAGTGCTGCGGCAGACTGGTCGGTGTATCCTGTTGGCACCATTTTCCAGATCGAAGGCACCCCTTACATTTATCAGGTGGACGACTACGGTTCCGCTCTTGTGGGCACCAACACGATTGACATTTACCAGCCTACCCGGGAGCACATGAACGCCTGGGGCGTGCGCAAGGTGAACATCCGGGTGCTTCGCTGGGGTTCCAAATCCATGAGTCTCGCCATCATGAAGGACCGCCAGAAGTATGAGCACGTGCGGAAGATGGTGCAGCGCATCCAGCGTGGTTAATCTCACACCGCCAGCCCGCCGCCCACGTGACCAAGGCTGAACGTGCCGATTACGTGCTCCATCGTCTGGGGCAGCTTTATCCGGATCCTCCCATCCCGCTGGATCACACGGATTCATACACTCTCCTGGTGGCAGTGCTTCTGTCTGCCCAGTGTACCGACATCCGGGTCAATCTGGTGACCCCCAAGCTTTGGGAACTGGGCCGGACCCCGCAGGCGATGTCCCGGGTGCCGGTGGCGGAGATCGAAAAGATCGTCAAACCTTGCGGTCTTGGGCCGCAAAAGGCCAAGGCCATCCAGAAACTCTCCGAGATCCTGGTGGAGAAATATGCGGGGCAGGTTCCTGCTGAACTGCATCTGCTGGAGGAGCTGCCAGGCGTCGGCCATAAAACTGCCCAGGTGGTCATGGCCCAGTCCTTTGGCGTGCCGTCATTCCCAGTGGATACGCACATCCACCGGCTGGCCCAGCGCTGGAAGCTGACAGAAAGGAATAACGTCCTTCAGACGGAAAAGGACCTCAAACGGCTGTTTCCTGCCGCGTCATGGAACAAGCTGCATCTGCAGATCATCTACTATGGCCGGGAGCATTGTACAGCGCGCGGCTGCGATGGTACTGTGTGCGAGATTTGCACCACCCTGTTTCCGGAGCGGAAGCGGGCGCTGAAAACGCGCAAAGCCTGATCGAATCCGGGTTTTGGGGCTGATGGTCCTATGCCGTGTCCGCACCGCTTGGCGGCCCGGTACCCAAGAAAAAAGCGCCCTGTTTCCAGGACGCTTTCTGTCTTGAGGGTGGGAGATGGGGAAAGCTGCTTACCAGCGCAGGCGGGCACCGGCACGGAGCGTGCGGGTTTCGTCGCCGAGATCCATGCCGACGTTCATGTCCATCTGCGGGAAGACGCGGAAGTAGGCCCCGAAGTCCACGACCTTGCTGTCGTAGTCGTTGGCGCTGCTGACGGTGACACCGGCCTGCAGTTCCAGCCAGTCCACCATCTGGTAGCGCAGGCTTGGACGGACGTAGATGCCGCCGTCGGTGTAGCTGATGTTGCGGCCGGAGGAACTCAGGTTGGCGTAGACCAGACCGATCTCACCCACGAAATGCAGGCGGTCTGTGATAGCCACATAGGCACCGCCGCCGATGGTGATGACGGAAAGATCATAGTCGGCATCAGCCGCTCCGCGCACATTCTTGGTGCCGCTGCCGCTGCTCCAGTTGAAGCTGCCCTTCACAAAGAAGATGGTCGGCAGGTCGATGGAAAGGGTGACACCCAGGCCGTGGCTGCCGTCCAGATCACCACCGCGTGGATCGACATAGCGGTAGGTCGCCTCAATGTACCGGTAGCTCAGCATGTTGCTGCCGTTCATGCTCTGCTGCACACCGCCCCAAGCATTGGTGGGAGCCTGCTGTTGATAACCATAACCGCCGTAGTTTTGAACAGGCGGGTTGGGGTCCATCATCGTTGGCCCCGCATAGGGCGAACTCATGTTGGGCGGAGGGAGGGTGGGGGACATGGC
>DASWXG010000406.1:0-16399 GCA_036405615.1 Prosthecobacter sp.
CGGCGTTGCCTCCTGCCCCCTGGGCCACGCCCACCCGGAAGTGGCAGGTGCCATTGCCGAACAGGCGGGCAGGCTGATGCATGTTTCCAACTGGTACTGCAGCAAGGGCCAGGCCCAGCTGGCGCGCGTGCTGGTGGAAGAAATCGTCAAAGTCCCCGGCAAATGCTTCTTCAGCAACAGCGGTGCGGAGGCTAACGAGGGCATGATCAAGCTGGCGCGCAAATACGGCGTCACCAAACCTCTCGCAGACGGCAGCCCGCGTTACGAGATCATTACTTTCACCGGCAGCTTCCACGGCCGTACGTTTGGAGCCATGAGCGCCACCGCCCAGGAGAAAATCCACGGTGGGTTCGGCCCCATCGTCCCCGGTTTTGTCTATGCCCCCTTCAATGACACGGAAGCCTTGAAGAAGGCCGTCACGGATAAGACCGTAGCCATTCTCTTTGAACCCATGCAGGGCGAAAGCGGTGTCAACCCCGCCACGCCGGAGTTCCTCCGCGCCGTGCAGGCCCTGTGCCAGCAGCACGATCTCCTCATGCTGCTGGATGAAGTGCAGTGCGGCCTCGGGCGCACGGGCGAAACCTGCGGCTGGAGATCCATCATCCCTGGCGACGAGATCCAGCCAGACTCCATCAGCTGGGCAAAGTCCATCGGCAGCGGCTACCCCCTGGGATCTTTCTGGATCCGTGACCGGGCTCTGGGAGAAGGAGATGATCGTAAGCTCTGCGATCTTCTCGGCCCAGGCACCCACGGCACCACCTTCGGCGGCAGCCCCCTGGCCTGCGCCGCCGGTCTGGCAACTCTGAATGTCATCCTGCGTGACGGGCTTCCCCAAAGCTCTGCCGCGCTGGGCCGCAAGATTGCAGGTGAAGCTGCCTCCTGGCAGCAGCCTCTGCTGACCGACATCCGGGCCTTTGGCATGATGATAGGCTTTGAACTGGACGAGGCCGCCCTCACCGCCAAAGAGTCCGTCAAGGCATCTGGAAAGATCGCCTCCATCTATGTGGCCAAAGCCATGCTCGACGCCGGGCTGCTGGTCGTTCCCGCCGGTCCCAAAGTGGTGCGCTGGCTGCCTCCGATGAACCTCACCGATGCCCAGGCCGCCGAAGCCCTGGCCATCTTCAGATCCACCCTCGATCAGCTCGCCACACTTAACTGACCCAGATTTCACGAGCGGCAGGATGGGCCCGTTTTGAGGCCGCTCACGCTATCTCAAATTTGGTTACTCCTGCCCCAAGAGTTGCGGATCCAGCAACCGATTCCCTTTCCCAAGAAAGCCTTTCCCCCGATGAAGCATCTTCTTTCCATTGAGCAGCTCAGTGCCGCCGAAATCGAGCACCTGCTGGAGCAGGCCGCCGTGCTGAAAAAGAACCGCAAGTCCAGCCCCCAGGTTCTGGCCGGGCAAAACTGGGCACTCATCTTCAGCAAATCTTCCACCCGCACGCGGGTGAGCTTTGAAGTGGGTGTGCGTGAACTGGGCGGCCAGGTGATGTTCCTCTCCTCGGCAGACATCCAGTTAGGCCGTGGCGAACCCATCAAGGACACGGCCCGGGTCATGGGCCGCTTCATTGACGGAGCCATCATCCGCACCTTTGCCCAGCAGGACGTGGTGGACTTTGCCGAGTACAGCGGGCTTCCCACCATCAACGCGCTGACGGATGATGAGCACCCCTGCCAGATCCTGGCGGACCTGCAGACCATCAACGAGCGTTTCGGCTCCTGGAAGGGCAAGCGCGTCGCCTTCCTGGGTGACGGCGACTGCAATGTCGCCCGCTCCTGGATCTGGGCCAGCGCCCGGCTCGGCTTTGAGCTCGTCATCGGCGCACCGAAGGAGTTCCAGCCCGCGGCTGATTTCATGGCCAAGATCCCCGGCAACACCGTCACCTTGACCGATGATCCCAAAGCCGCCGTGGAAGGCATCGACGCCATCTACACCGACGTCTGGGTGAGCATGGGCAAGGAAGATGAAGCAGCAGACCGCATCGAAACCCTGCGCCCCTGGCAGATCAACGACGTGTTGATACAGCACGCCAAAAAGGACGCCATCGTCATGCATTGCCTGCCCGCCTATCGGGGCAAGGAGATCACTGAAGACGTCCTCGAAGCCCAGGCCCCAGTCATCTTTGACCAGGCTGAAAACCGCCTGCATGCCCAGAAGGCAGTGCTGGTGGCCCTGGCTGAAGCCCGCCAATAACAAACCTCAACAGTTTCAGATTCAGCGGCCAGTCCTCAGAAACCTGACGGGTTTGTCCTCATTCAGGTCGTTGATCGCTGGCCGCCGCTTTCTGAAACCGATCACCAAGCACCGCTCCACCTAACATGTTCCGCCACACCCTCACAGACCGCGTCCAGTTCGCCGATACGGACATGGCGGGCATTGTTCATTTCTCCAATTTCTTCCGCTACATGGAGCGTGTGGAGCATGATTTCTTCCGCGGGCTGGGCATGTCCATCTGGGACAAATCGGCAGAAATTCCGGTGGAAGAACGTGTTGGCTGGCCGCGCGTCCACGTGTCCTGCGATTTCAAAGCCCCGCTGGTTTTTGAAGAAGAGTTTACCATGGAGTTGCTGGTCGTGGAGATCCGCACCAAGACCATCCGCTACCTCATCCGCTTCTGGAAAAAGAATGGCGAACTCAGCGCCGAGGGACAACTGGTGGCCGCGAGCGTGCGGCGTGATCCCGCCACAGGCAAAATGAAAGCCGTGAACATCCCTGAACGCATCCGGGAACGCATCACCGCCGCGCCACCGGAAACCCTGGTGTTGCCCTAACCTGCGGTATCCGGAAAATTGCCTCCCCGTCGTAGCGCCCTCAAAAAGAGCAGGGACACACGAAATCTTGCTTGCATCCGGTTCCTTTGAACAGCATCAGAAAAATCTGCTGTGGCAAGGAAGAACTCCTAGCTGCGATCCACGGCTATTGCCCTAGCCTGTCCTCCCGATTGATACGTTTCCATGAACCTTTCCTCCACGTCTGATATCTTCGTTGCCCAGCACGGACAGCAAACAGGGCCATTCTCCCTGGACAAAGTCCAGAGGATGCTGGCAGCAGGAGAAATCACCCCTGACAGTCTGTGCTGGGCCGAAGGCATGAGCGACTGGCAGCCTTTGCAGGATGTCCTTCCGGTGTATACCCCTCCCGTCAGAGTTCCGGCTGCGTTTTCTTCCACAGCCTTGGGCAGCGCGCCTGCCGAGATCAACCCCTACGCCCCGCCCCAGGCATCGCTTCTGACAGATGACGGCAGTTTTCAGCCCTCGCGCTCTTATGGGGGTATTGGCCGTGTTGTCTATTTTGTCCTCATCTTTGGCTGGGCGGTTTTTCAGAACTTGGTCGTTTTTTCGCTCAAGGATGAAGATTCCGCCGTGGTCATGACCTTCTTCGGAGTCATCGTCTCTCTTTTCATTGTTTCGTTGAGGCTGCAAAACATAGGCGTCAGCCGCTGGTGGTGTCTGCTGGGCATCGTTCCGATTGCGAACATTGTCATCGGCTTGCGCTGTATCCTCTGCCAGGAAGGCTACAATGAAATCAGACGGCTCGACAACGCGGGCAGGCTGCTCGCCTGGATCATCGGTGTTCTTTTCTTCGGCACCATTGCTCTTCTCCTGCTGAGTGCCTTTGCTGGGTTCTAGCGGTCTCGAAACCAGCAGCCGGGGGACCCGGCCTGATCGCTGTCACTCCTGACTTTGAAGCGAGAGCAAACTCCTAGTTTGGCACGCACACTCGCACGTTCATGTGAACAAGCCACATCATGTCCGCCCCATGAATGCCTATTACATCTACCAGAATGATCAACAGCATGGCCCCTTTGCCATGGACCAGTTAAAAGGAATGCTGGAGAGCGGGACTTTGCAGGAGACTGACCTTTGTTGGAATGAAGGCATGACCGACTGGCAACCCGTCGCCACCGCGCTCCCCGGTTTGCTCGTCGCCTCGCCTAGGACAGTCGTCTTGCCGCCAATTCCCCCAAGCACGACAATTGGAACTCCGCACTCTCAACGTGGAGGAATTGGCCGTGCCTCATTTGGCGCAATCCTTCTGGCTCTTTGTGGAACTCTGGCGTTACTCTCTTATCTGCCGAACAGAAATGCTGGTGCTGAAAAGCTGGCCGACCTTGCCGTCTCAGGCGTTTTTCTGATTTCCATCACCCTGCGCCTGTATAATACCGGTCACACGCTGTGGATAATGCTGATGGTCCTTGTTCCGAAGGTCCACATCTTGTTTTTAACGGTTCTCGGAATCTATACTCTCATGGCTCCAGAGGGGCATGCGCAGACTAAGAAATTAGACGCAGCCGGAAAGGCAGTCGCCTGGGCGATGTGTGGGATAGCAGTTCTCTACGTATTGGCGCTGGTGACGGGTGTTTTCAAAACTTGAACGGCCCATGCCTTTCCTCAAAGAGCAGTCCAGGGCGAAAGGTTATTTTTGGAGCATGGCCTGACAATCCCGTTGGTTCCGGCGGGTTTTTGATCCAAATAGATTTTTCCCAACGTTTTCCACCGGCGTGAATCCTCCACCCACCAAACCCAACATGAACTGGCTCACCTTTGCCCTTCTCACCGTGCTCTCCTGGGGCGTCTATGGCATCCTTCTCCACAAGGCCCGCAGCTATATGCCCATGGGACCGGAAACGCCCAACGCTGGGTTGAAGGCATTCCTCTTTGTCTGCGTGGCCTATGCCATCATCGGGGTGATTGCTGCGCTGGTCCTGAAAGCACGCGGCACCAACTGGAGCTTCACCGGGACTGAAGGCAACGGCATTCCCATGAGCCTCATTGCCGGTCTGGCAGGAGCGCTTGGGGCTTTCACGCTTGTGCTGGCCTTGGGTGCGGCAGCGACTCCCATTGCCAAAGGCGGTGGCGGTTTTGGTCTGGCGGCAGCAGCGGCGGTCATGCCCATCGTCTTCGCTGGAGCACCGATCATCAACACTATCACCGCCATGGTGGTGCACCCGCCTGCGGGCGGCTGGGCCAAGCTGCCCCCGCTTTTCATTGTCGGCTGCGTTCTCGCAGCCGGAGGTGCCTTCCTGGTGGCTAAATTTGCCCCTTCCAATCGTGGAGCCGAGACGGCCCATGCACCTGCGGCTCCTGCCCAGTCCCCTCAATCGCCGGCCTCACAGCCTCCCGCCCAGCCCTGATTTTCATGCTCAAAGCCGCCACCTACGTCATTCGCACCCTTCGCGAAAATGGCCATGAGGCCTTGCTGGCAGGCGGCTGCGTGCGTGATTTCCTGCTCGGCAAGGAACCCAAGGACTACGATGTGGCCACCAGTGCCACACCGCAGCAGGTGATTGCGCTGTTCCCCGGAGCCCTGACCGTGGGCGCCCATTTTGGAGTGGTCATCGTCAAGCGCGATGGCCACCAGATCGAAGTCGCCACCTTCCGTACGGACGGCAGTTACAAAGACGGCCGCCGCCCCGAAAGCGTGACTTTCTCCACCGCGAAAGAAGATGCCCAGAGACGGGATTTCACAGTCAACGGCCTGTTCAGAGATCCGGTGGAAAACCGCATCATCGACTATGTCGGCGGTCAGGCAGATCTCGAAAAACGGGTGTTGCGGGCCATTGGCAATCCCGACCGCCGCTTTGCCGAAGACCGCCTGCGCCTCCTGCGCGCGGTACGTTTTGCCACTGTACTGGGATTCGAGATCGAGGCCGAGACCTGGAAATCGGTTTGTGTCCACTCCGACGCCATCAGCTCTGTCAGTGCCGAGCGTATTCGTGATGAACTGATCAAAATCTTTCTTCATCCCAACCGTCTGCGAGGCTTTGACCTGCTCGTGGAAAGCGGTCTCATGCAGCAGGTGTTGCCGGAGATTCTGGTGCTCCAAGGTGTGGAACAGCCTCCCCAATGGCACCCGGAAGGCGACGTGTTTATTCATACCCGCCTCATGCTCAGCCTGCTGCCGGAGCAGGTTTCCCAACCGCTTGTCTTGAGCGTCTTGCTGCATGACATCGCCAAGCCCGCCACCTTCACCGTGGACGAGGACACCGGACGCATCCGCTTCAATGGTCATGACAAACTCGGCGCGGAGATGACAGGCGACATTCTTCGCCGGTTGAAGTTTCCGAATGACGTCATCGAGCCCACCCAGGTGGCGGTGGAAAACCACATGGTTTTCAAAGATGTCCAGAAAATGCGCAACAGCACCCTGAAGCGCATGATGGCCCGCCCGACCTGGGAGGATGAACTGGCGCTCCACCGCGTGGACTGCCTCGGCTCCAACGGCCTGCTGGACAACTACGAGTTCATGAAAGCGAAGGCCGAGGAATTTTCCCAGGCACCGCTCATCCCCCAGCCTCTTCTTAACGGACGTGACCTGATGGAACGCGGGTGGCCGGCTGGCAGGGAACTCGGCAAGATCCTCACCGCCGTCCAGACAGCGCAGCTCGAAGGCGTGATCTCAACGAAAGACGAGGCGCTGGCGTGGGTTGAAACACATCACCGGTTAGGCTAGGCGGCCTCGCCCTTTCTGACGGCTGAAATTCCCGACGAGCGAAACCGCGCCCGGTACTCAGTCGGCGTGATCTTGACCAGGCGCATGAAGCTGCGGCCCATGACATCCGCGCTGCCGAAGCCGCAGGCCTGCGCGATTTCTTCCATGCCCTGGGTGCTGCGTTCCAGCTTGCGCCGCACCGCCTCGATCCTCATCTCTTCCACATACAGCGAGGGTGACATGCCCATCTCGCGGGTGAAAACACGCTGAAAGTTGCGTTCGCTCATGGCTGCCTTGACCGCCAGCACAGGCACTGAGAGATCGCCGGACAGGTTCTCCTGCATCCAGACCTGGAGGTCCTTGATCGGACGGTTCTCGGTGGTTTGATCCCGCAAGGAAACACTGAACTGCGCCTGGCTGCCAGGACGGCAAAGGAACACCACCAGCATGCGTGCCACCTCCAGGGCGATCTTGCGTCCGTGGTCTTCCTCCACCAGAGCCAGGCTCAGATCGATGCCTGAAGTGGCACCTGCAGAGCTGTAAAAGCAGCCGTCCTTCACCCAGATGGGATCCGGATCCACTTTCACTTTGGGGAAGGTGGAGGCCAGGTCCCGCGCATAAGCCCAGTGCGTCGTCGCCCTGCGGCCATCCAGCAGCCCGGCTTGCGCCAGCAACCAGGCACCCGTGCAGACAGAACCGACTCGGCGGGCCGTCTTGGCCTGCCTTTGCAGCCAAGTCAGCAGTTGCGCTGGCGGCACGGTAAGTTCGCTGCCGATGCCTCCGGGGACAATCACGGTATCCACATGGCCACGGATGGTGGAGTAATGCGGCCCGCAGCGCAGCCCCATGCCATACATGCCTTCGAGATGGCCCTCCTCGCCAGTGGAGACATAGGTGATCTGGTAACGCCGGTCTGGTGGCAGCAGCGTGTTGGCGGAAGAAAACACATCTGTCACACCTGCCACATCCAGTTCCCTCACCCGTGGATACATGAGGATGACAATGCGGCGGAGGGAAGCGGCAGTTTTCATGGGAGTGGTGGCCTTCATGCTGCACGAACGGCCTCCCGCAAACAATGAAATGTTGGCCCGGAACAGGCTTGAACGGCAAAAATCACTTTGGCGTGAATCGTCGGATCCTTGGCGTTCACGCCAGGAACTTTCGCCCTAGACTGTCACCAAGCAGCAAGCGCACCGCGAGCCGCCCATTCCCAGAAAACAAACAGCTGACAAACACACCATCATGAACACGATCACCACCAAAGACGGCACGAAAATCTACTTCAAGGACTGGGGCGCCGGCCAGCCCGTCATCTTCAGCCACGGCTGGCCGCTCAGTTCCGACAGCTGGGAAGCCCAGATGCTTCACCTGGCCAACAACGGCTACCGCGTCATCGGTCATGACCGTCGCGGTCACGGCCGCTCCAGCCAGTCCTGGAACAACAACGACATGGACGGTTATGCCGACGACCTTGCTGAGCTGATCGAGCAGCTTGATCTTCAGAATGTGGTGCTGGTCGGCTTCTCCACCGGTGGTGGTGAGATCACCCGCTACATCGGCCGCCATGGCTCCAGCCGCGTGGCCAAGGCTGTTCTGGTCTCCGCTGTCCCCCCTCTCATGGTTCAGACCGAAGCCAACCCGGGCGGACTGCCCATCGAGGTTTTCGACGGTCTTCGCAATGCTTCTCTGGCCGACCGCTCCCAGCTCTACAAGGACATCGCCAGCGGTCCGTTCTTTGGTTACAACCGCCCCGGTGCCAAACCTTCCCAGGGCGTCATCGATGCCTTCTGGATGCAGGGCATGATGGGCGGCCACAAGAACACTTTCGATTCCATCAAGGCCTTCTCCCAGACCGACTTCACCGAAGATCTCAAGAAGTTCGACATCCCCACCCTCATCATCCACGGTGATGACGACCAGATCGTCCCCTTCCCGGCCGCAGGCCTTGCTTCCTCGAAGCTGGTGAAGAACTCCAGGCTCATCGTCTATCCCGGTGCCCCGCACGGCATCACCGACACACACAAGGACCAGCTTAACGCCGACCTTCTCGCTTTCGTCCAGGCCTAACCAACAGCATTCTCTCAGCCGTCAAACATGTCATCAAGTCACCGTTCCCCTTCCCATCATGAAAACTTCATCCAAAACCATCTTGTTGATCCACGGTCTGTGGGTAACTCCCCGGTCCTGGGAAAAGTTCCAGAGCCATTATGAATCTCAGGGCTACCGCGTGCTGGCCCCCGCCTGGCCCGGCATCCGCGGCGAAGTGGAGGATATGCAGCGCGACCCTTCTTCCTTCAACAACATCGGCATCGAACAGGTGCTGGAGCATTACACCAAGATTATCCAGGCCCTGCCCGAGCCGCCGATCATCATCGGTCATTCCTACGGCGGCCTGATCACCCAGATCCTGATTGACCGCGGTCTGGGCGTTGCCGGGGTGGCCATTGACTCAGTCCCACCGAAAGGTATCGTTATCCTGCCGGTCTCCACCTTGGAGGCCTTGACTCCCGCCCTGGCCAATCCTTTCAAGGTCGGCGGAACCTACCTTTTCCCTTTCAAGCGCTGGTGGAGAGTCTTTGCCAACAGCCTGACTGAAGAGGAAGCCCGCGCCGCCTACAACCGCTACGCCATTGCCGCCCCTGAGCGGGCCATCTTCCAGGCCGCTCTGTCCAATGTGACTCCCGGCTCCAATGCCGCAATCAATTTCAGCAACAGCAACCGTGCCCCCCTGCTGATCGTCGGCGGCGAAAAAGACGTCATCATGCCGGCTTCGCTGAACCGCAAAAACTTCCGCAAATACCGGCGCTCTTCGGCCGTGACCGAGTACAAAGAATTCCCCGGCCGCAGCCATTTCATCATCGGTGAGAAAGGTTGGGAAGAAGTGGCCGACTACGCGGTCCATTGGGCCGAAGCCCAAATCAAAATCTCCTGAGACCTGGGAATCTCAGAAGGCCACGTGACAAACGGTGCCATGATGGGCGGCGGAGGATGAGAGTCATCCTCCGCCGTTTATCCTTTGTTTCAATCCCCTCAGACTCTCAAGGAGCGGGACCTGGCAACTCCCTGATCATAGGAACATTCCGCCGGAGGCCTCCACCCGCTGCGCATTCACCCAGCGTCCGGCTTCAGAACAAAGGAAGTTCACCACTCCGCCGATGTCATCCGGCACGCCGACACGTCCGAGAGCAATGTTGGCATTGATAAAATCGCGACTGCCCGGCCGGGAAAGAGACTCCTCTGTAAAATCTGTCTCGATGATCCCAGGAGCCACCACATTGGCGCTGATGCGACGGGGCCCGAGTTCCTTCGCCAGATAACGGGTCAGAACCTCCACCGCCCCTTTCATGGAAGCATACGCGGCATAACCAGGAGTGGAAAAACGCGCAAGCCCGGTGGACAGGTTCACGATCCGCCCTCCATCGGCCATGAGCGGCAGCAGCTTCTGAGTGAGGAAGAAGACACCTTTAAAGTGCACATTCATCAGTTCATCGAAATCCGCCTCGGCGGTCTGTGCAAACGGTGCGGGCCGGTTGATGCCTGCGTTGTTGATGAGGAAATCGAAGGATTCACGCTGCCAGATTTCTGCCAGAGACTGTTTCAGGCGCATCGAGAAATCATCAAAAGTGCCAGACAGGCCTGTATCCAGCTGAAGAGACACTGCTCTCCGGCCTGACTGCTGGATTTCGCGTACCACGTCCTCCGCTTCTGCCCAGCCAGAACGATAGGTCAGAACGACGTCAGCTCCGGCAGCCGCCAATGTGCGGGCTATGTTGCGGCCGAGGCCGCGGCTGCCCCCGGTGACAAGGGCGATTTTGTTTTCGTGTGTCATATCTTGGAAGTTGTTGATTGAAGGATTGAAGAAGAAACGGAGGGAAGGAGTTCCTTCCCTCTCACCGGCCTGGGTGCGGCTCACTGCCCGCCCGCCGTAGGCCGAACCACAAGTTCGTTCACATCCACATCATCGGGCTGCTCGATGGCATAGGCGGCAGCGCGGGCGATGGCGTCCGGCGTGAGGGCGACTTTGCGGAAATCCTGCATGGCTGCACGGGTGGCGGGATCGCTGATGGTATCGGCCAGCTCAGACTCCACCACACCGGGGAAGATGGTGGTCACCCGGATGTCCTTGGTTTCCAGGCGCAGACCTTCCGAGATGGCGCGCACGGCGAATTTTGTACCGCTGTAAACCGCGCAGGTGGGCCACACCTGGAAACCGCCGATGGAGGAAACATTGATTACATGGCCTGACTTCCGTTCGGTCATGTGGGGCAGCACAGCAGCGATGCCGTGGAGCACGCCACGGATGTTCACATCAATCATGCGGTTCCATTCATCCACCTTCAACTCGGCCAGAGGAGACAGCGGCATCACGCCAGCGTTGTTGATGATCACATCCATGCGGCCAAACTTTTCCAGGGCCAGTCCGGCAAAAGCCTGCACGCTGGCGAGATCGGTCACATCAAGTTCTGTGTATTCTACGGTCCCGCCGTTGCCGCGGATTTCGGCGGCCAGTTTTTCCAGGCGGTCAGTGCGGCGGGCTCCCATGACCACCTTGTGGCCGCGGGCTGCCAGGTGACGGGCGGTGGCTTCTCCGATGCCGCTGCTGGCGCCGGTGATGAGGATGACTTTTTCAGTGTGGGTCTGGGTATTCATAATCTTTGTTGAGGGGCTGGTGAAGGGTTCATTCCCGTCCGAACCAGCGTTGGAGTTTTGTAATCCCGGACCACAGATTCAGCTATACCCAGACCTCCGGAAGCTTTGCCTGATTCTCTGAATGGCAGGACAAACCGGATTTTTATGTCATCTTTCCTTGCTCCATTCTCCATGAAGACCCTCACCAAACGCCCTGCTGCACGCCCTTCCTCCCCGCCGCTGGAACCCGTTCGCTATCCGCGTCTGGCAGAGTTGCTTGCAGACCAGGCCCGTGGTGAAGGCTTCAGTTCGTCACGCATGCCCGGGGTTAAATTCATGCGTTCCACACAGTTTGTGCCACGCACCCAGATAGCCTATGAACCGTCCATTGTGATCGTGGCCCAGGGCCGCAAATCCGGCTATCTCGCGGGAAAGAAATTCGTCTATGACGCTAACCAATTTTTGGTCCTCGCCATGCCGCTCCCCTTTGAGTGCGAAACGGAAGGCAGTCCAGATGAACCCTTGCTCGGTCTCTCCATCAGCGTCACTCCGGCATCTGTTTCAGAGCTGCTGATGCATGTCGAACAGCCCGTGGCCGGTGATGACGCTCCACAGGCCATCCAGTCACACCCGGTGGATGATCCGCTGGGTGATGCCGCCACCCGTCTGGCGGAAGCCCTGCGCAGCAACAACGATGCCCGCATCCTGGGACCGCAGATTGTGCGCGAGATCACCTACCGGGTTTTGTGCGGACCGCTGGGGCAAAATCTGCGGGCGTTGGCAGCACCGCACACTCACTTCGGCCAGATCAGCCGTGTCATGACAAAACTGAACAATGACTTCGCCCTGCCGCATGATCTCCCCTCTCTGGCCCGGGAGGCGGGCATGAGCGTGTCCACCTTCCACGCGCATTTCAAAACCATCACCTCCTTCTCCCCGCTGCAATATCTGAAAAACGTACGCCTGCACAAGGCACGCATGCTCATGGTCCACGAGGGCATCAATGCGGGCAATGCAGCGCTGGAAGTCGGTTATGAAAGCGCATCCCAGTTCAGCCGCGAGTTCAAACGCCTGTTTGGCGGCAGTCCCGCCACCGTGACGCAAAAGCTTCGGGATTCGCTCATCCGTCTGTCCTGACGCCCTCGCGGGCTTGCAGTTCAGCCCGGATGCGGAACACTGACGACGTTTCCTTTCCCAACCCGCAATTTCCTTTTCTCATGGCCGAAGTCCCCTCCACCCGCATCCTGCCACTCGGCAGCACCGCTCCTGAATTCGAACTTCCCGACGCCCACGGAGAGGCCTTCACCCTGGACGATGTGCGCGGGCCTCGCGGTCTTCTGGTCATCTTCGCCTGCAACCACTGCCCCTTTGTGCTGCATCTGGCCCCTGCCCTGGCGGACTTTGCCAAGGAACTCGATGCTCAGGGCATTGGCACAGTCGCCATCAATTCCAACGATGTGGAAAAATACCCTGCTGACGCCCCGGAGAAAATGCCGGAGTTCAGCGCCAAATACGGCTGGGATTTTCCCTATCTCTACGATGCCGACCAGAGTGTGGCCCACGCATACGTGGCCGCTTGCACGCCAGATTTTTACCTCTTCGATGGCGAATTGAAGCTGGCTTATTGCGGCCAGTTCGATGGTGCCCGGCCCAAGAACACCACGGAGATCACCGGGGAAGACCTGCGTGCCGCTGTCAAAGCCCTGCTGGATGGTCAGCCACCGCTCGCCACCCAGCGCCCCAGCACCGGGTGCAACATCAAGTGGAAACCCGGCAATGAGCCGGAGCATTTTCTGCTGAAGTGAAGCGGTCATAGCCCAAGACGGGTCCACGAACCAAGGTGGGGAAAAGCAATGCCGGGTGTCCACGGGCTTGCCCCGTCACGCCTTTGGCTGCCCGACTGCTGCCAACAGCCCTTTTCTGCCGCCATCGTTTTCTTGCGCAACCTTGACTCGGTTCCCGCGTTTTAGCACGATCTAACCCATGGCGCTGAATTCCCTTTCCGACGTACTTTTCCAAACGGCCAGCCAGGCCGGCTGCCGGGATGAATCGCGCCTGCGCCATGCCCTGGATGAAGCTACCGACAAACGCCTGCCCCTGATTGACGCTGTTCTGGACGCGAATGTCGTGGACGAAGAGAAATTCTTCGCCGGACTGGCCGGGACCCTGAATCTTCCCTATTCGCACGAAGATTCCGAGGCCCAGGAAGGGCTTCATAACCGCTTTCCAGCCAAGCTCGCCCTGCGTCACCGCATCTATCCGGCTCATGTTTCTGCCGTGGAAGCGACGGTGCTCACCTACAATCCTTTCGACCTCAGCGCCCGTCAGGCCGTCGGTCAGGAACTGCAAAAGCGCGTCCACTGGCAGATCGCCAGCCGTCACCGCATCTTGGAAGCCCTGCACCAGGGATACGGCGTGGGCGCTGAAAACTTCGAGGAACTGCTGGAAGGCAGGGAGGGCACGGACTCCGACGATGACATGAAGCAGGAGGTCAACGTCCTGGATGAAGCGGACGAGGAGGCGACCGTGATGAACTTCGTCAATCAGGTGTTCCGCGAGGCGCTGAAAGAGCGCGCCACCGACATCCACGTGGAGCCTCTGGAGCGCGACCTGCGCATCCGCTACCGCGTGGACGGGAAGCTGATCGAAGTCCCCGTGCCGCCTAACATGCGGATGCTTCAAAATTCGCTCATCTCACGCCTGAAGATCATGGCGCATCTGGACATCGCCGAGCGCCGGCTGCCGCAAGACGGACGCATCAACCTGGAACTGGACGGTGAGCCCATCGACGTTCGTGTGGCCACCATCCCCAGCGTCAATGGCGAGTCTGTGGCTCTCCGCCTTCTGACCCGCAAGAAATTCGACATGGGTGCCATCGGCCTGGATCCGGAAACGGAAGCCAAATTCCGCAAGCTGATCGCCAGCCCGAACGGCATCATCCTCATCACCGGCCCCACCGGTTCCGGCAAGAGCACCACGCTCTACACCCTGCTGAAGGAGCTCAACACCAAGGACCGCCGCATCGTCACCATTGAAGACCCGGTGGAAAACAAGCTGGACGGCATCATCCAGATTGCGGTGAAACCGGAGATTGATCTCACCTTCGCCGCAGGTCTGCGCAGCATTCTGCGTGGCGACCCGAACGTCATCATGGTGGGGGAAATGCGTGACCAGGAGACGGTGGAAATCGCCATCCGCGGCGCTCTTACCGGTCACTTGGTGTTCTCCACCCTGCACACCAATGACGCTGTCGGTGGCATCTCCCGACTGCTCGACATGGGCATCGAGCCCTTCATGGTCTCCTCTTCCGTGCGCGCCTTCCAGGCCCAGCGTCTGGTGCGCACCCTCTGCCCTCATTGCAAGACCCCAGCCCACCACGAGGAGAGTTACCTGCGCGCCTGCGGCTTCCCCATGGAGTGGCGGGACAAGCTGTTCAGGCCTGTGGGATGCCGCTCCTGTCGCAACACCGGGTTTACCGGCCGGCTTGCCATCATGGAGATCTGCATGATGACCGAGATGCTGCAGGAAAAGATCAACCTTCGTGCCACCACCATGGAGCTCAAGGCCCAGGCCCTGAAAGATGGCATGGTGCCGATGCGCCAGTATGGCTTCCGCAAAGCCTCGCAAGGAATCACCACGCTGGAGGAAGTGATGACCGTGACCGCCGCGAGCGAATAACCCCCACTGCGGAAGCCCAGCCGAATGCCCTCCTTCACTTACACCGCCCTCAATGCCTCCGGCCAGACTGTGACGGGAAACCTCGCCGTGGGATCCAAGGCGGAAGCTTTCCGCAAGCTGGAAGCCCAGGCGCTGACCCCCGTCAAAGTCGCCGAAGACGCCAAAGCCGCGAAGCCCGGCGCGGCTGCTGCGGCGGCAGCCAAGCAAGAGGACAACCAGCCGGTCAAGCTGAAGCGCGCCCAGATCATCCTCTTTACCGAGGAACTGGCCGACATGCTGGATGGCGGTTTGCAGATTGACCAGGCCCTGCGTGTCATTGCCGAACGGCAGGAAGACGTGGCGCTGCGCCGCATTTCCAACATTCTCCGGGATCAGTTGAGAGAAGGTGCCACGGTCGCCAAAGCCCTGAAAAAAGCTTCCCCCAGTTTTGACGAGCTTTACTGCAACCTCGTCGCTGCGGGGGAGGTCAGCGGTTCCCTGCCGCAGATTCTCCGCCGCCTAGCGCAGAATCTGGCGGTCATGGCGGAGCTTCAGTCCAAGGTGACCTCGGCCATGATTTATCCGGCCTTCCTCATCGGGGCCTGCATCGTGCTCATGATCGTCTTCATGACTGTCATGGTGCCGCAGATCACGGATCTTCTGGCGAAAAGCGGGCAGAAGCTGCCCTTCGCCACCCAGATGCTCATCAGTTTCAACAACTTCCTGGCCCAGTGGTGGTGGGTGATGCTGACGGTCATCACCATCGCGTCACTCTCCTTCAAGGCGTTCATTGCCACGCCCAAGGGCCTGATGTGGTGGCATGAGACCAAACTGAAACTGCCGCTTTTTGGCCCGGTCATTGCCACCCGCTTTTATGCCCAGTTTGCCCACTCCATGGGCAGCCTGGTCGGAAACGGTGTACCTCTGCTGAACAGCATCCGGCTGGTATCCAAGATCTCGGCCAATGTGTTCATCCAGTCCCTGCTGGCCAAGGTCACAGGCTTGGTCGCGGAAGGTGGGGCGCTCTCCAGTTCTCTCAAAAAAGTGTCCCACTTTCCCCTCATGCTGGTGGACATGATTGCCGTGGGAGAGCAGACGGGCATGCTGGGCAAATCCCTGGAAAAAGCCGCCGCCCGCTATGACAAGGAGCTGGACAAACGCATCAAGCGCATGACAGCGCTCATCTCCCCCATCATCATCGTTTTCATGGCGGTCATTGTCGGCGTGGTGGCTTACTCCATCATTTCCGCCGTGTTCCAGTCCGTCAACGGCATCAAGAGCCGTGTCTGATGCCGCTCATCTTGTCAAAAGTCCTTCCCTCACCACTTCCTCCTTTCCATCGGTCTCATTCTTTATCTAAGTTCCGCGTCCTGATCACCCCATGAACATCCCAACCCACCTCAAGCGCCTCCCGCGCCAGGCCTTCACCCTCATCGAGATCGTCATCGTGCTGACGATCATCTCCATCCTTGCCGCCGGCTCCATTTACATGCTGAAAGGCAACGTGGACGTCGCCAAGGAAACCCGTGTGGACGGCGACCTTCAGAACATCATGACCCAGCTTCAGCTCTATGAAGCCCGCAACATGCGCCCCCCCACCACCGAGCAAGGCCTGAAAGCCCTGGTGGAAAAACCCACCTCCGAGCCACTGCCGGAGAAATGGACCGCCCTCATGGAAGA
>DASWXG010000407.1:0-10314 GCA_036405615.1 Prosthecobacter sp.
AAGCGCCCATGAAGGCTTCGGTCGTTCCTGCGACCTTCCTCTTCAACCGTGGTGACATCGAGCAGCCGAAGCACGAGGTAAAACCAGGTGATCTCACAGTGCTGGCGGGCCTGCGAAACATCGAGATTCCGGACAAAAATCCTGCGGCTGCAACCACCGGCCGCAGACTGGCTTTTGCCCAGGCATTGACGGATGGCCGCCATCCGCTGCTGGCACGCGTGCTGGTCAACCAGGTTTGGAAGCGCCATTTTGGAAAAGGGCTTGTCAATACGCCTGACGATTTCGGCCAGCTTGGCGAACGCCCCAGCCATCCGGAATTGCTGGACTGGCTGGCTAGCGAATTTATGGCCCAGGGCTGGAGCCTCAAAAAGCTTCACCGTCTCATCCTCTCCAGCACGACCTATCGCCAGTCCTCTCAGCGTGATGCCAATCGCGATCTGATCGATCCCGACAACCGCCTGCTCAGCCGCATGAATGTCCTGCGTCTGGAGGCCGAGACACTGAGGGATTCTTTCCTGGCTGTGTCTGGCAAGCTGAATCCTAAGCTGGGCGGTCCCCCTGTCCCCGTGACCTTCAACGAAGAGGGGCAGATCATCATTGGCATCGATACCCGCGACACGGCCGGACGGCAGACGGGCAAGTTCGTGACCATGAATGGCGAGGAATATCGCCGTAGCATCTATGTGCAGGCACGCCGCAGCACGCCCCTGGAGATGTTTGCCACCTTTGACGCCCCGGCCATGACGGATGCCAACTGTGCCAGCCGCCCGGTCACCACCGTGAGCCCGCAGAGCCTGTTGCTGATGAACAACGGGTATATGCGCGAGCATGCCCAGGACTTCGCCCTGCGCGTGCAGCGCGAAGCTGGAGCGGACCCGGAGAAGCAGATCGAGCGGGCCTGGCAGTTGAGCTTTGGCCGCAGCCCCAGCATGTCTGATGCCCAGGAGGCAGTCCAGTTCATCCGGGGCCAGACAGAGCATTATAAAACGCATCCGGCAAAGCTGGAACACGTGTCGGGTGCACCGGAAAAAAAGGATGCAGATCCGGCTTTCCTCGGCCTCGCCGCTCTCTGCCATGCCCTGCTGAGCTCGAATGAGTTCCTGTATGTGGATTGATGTCTGCGTTCGTTTTTAACTTTTTTGTTTCTGCCCCCCATGTGCGTCACGCTTCCATCTTCTCCCCTCAGCCGCCGCGCCATGCTGGGCCGTACGGCGTATGGCATTGGCGGCATTGCACTGGCTTCTTTGCTGCAACAGCAGGGGCTGCTGGCAAATCCGGCCCTGGCGGGCGGAGCACCGCAGCATTTTGACCTGACACCGAAGCCTGCGCATGGTTTTGGCCAGGCCAAGGCGATGATCTCAATGTTCATGCAGGGCGGGCCGAGCCACATCGACATGTTCGAACCGAAGCCGGAACTGATGAAGCTGGACGGCAAAGACTTTCCCGGGGAAATTAAGTATGATGACGCTGCGGGTGCCAGCCGCGAGGTGATGGGACCGCAGTGGAAATTCCGTCCACGTGGAGAAAGCGGCATCGAGATGAGCGATCTGGTGCCCCACATGGGCAGCATTGCGGATGAGATGACGCTGATCCGCTCCATGCACACAGGCGTCAACAATCATGGACAGTCCATCTATGCCTTGCTGAACGGACAGGTGGTTGGTGGCCGCCCGACGTTGGGGAGCTGGATCACCTATGGTTTGGGAAGTGACAACCAGGACCTGCCGGCCTATGTGGCGCTGACAGATCCACGCGGTCTGCCGGTGCTGGGTGTGGACAATTTCAGCAACGGCTGGCTGCCCTCCGTGTATCAGGGGACGGTGGTACGCTCCAAGGAGCCGCGCATTCTGAACCTGGATCCGCCGATGTCATTGAAGGGCGAAGCACAGTCGCGCTATCTGAACTTTGTCCAGCGGCTGAACCGCGAACATGCAGACGCACGACCTGGGGAGAGCGATCTGGAAGCGCGCATCCAGAGTTTTGAACTGGCGGCCCGCATGCAGACCGCTGCCAAAGAGGCCCTGGACATCAGCGGTGAGAGCGAGGCTACCAAGAAGCTCTACGGCCTGGACAGGCCGGCGACGGAGGAGTTTGGCAAGCGCTGTCTCATCGCCCGCCGTCTGGTGGAGCGCGGAGTGCGGTTTGTTTCGATTTTCACAGGCAACCAGACCTGGGATCACCACAGCAGCATTCTGACTTCTCTGCCCAAGGCTTGTGAGCAGGTGGACCAGCCCGCTGCGGCATTGGTGCTGGATCTCAAGCAGCGCGGGCTGCTGGATTCCACCGTTGTCCACTGGGGGGGCGAAATGGGCCGTTTGCCGGTGATTCAAAACCGTGCGGGTGCCAAGGACCGGGCGACCGTGGGGCGGGATCACAACACTTATGGCTTTAGCATGTGGGTGGCAGGGGGCGGCTTCAAAGCCGGCTACGCCCATGGGGCTACAGATGAGTTTGGCCATCACGCTGTGGAGAAGGTGGTGAACCATTATGACTACCATGCCACGTTGCTGCATCTCTTTGGCCTGAATCCGAAAAAGCTGAGTTACAAACGCAACGGCACGGAACAGGTGCTGGTGGAGAATCCGGCAGCGCGGGTGGTCTCTGAGCTGCTGGCCTGATCCCGCAGGACCTGCAGGTTTTTGGGAATCCCATTTGTTCACCAGGACTGGCTGGACATGACCGGGGAATCTGTGATCTGCTACCTGGCATGCAGGAGATTCCTTTCCTCGAAGCCATCTTCCTGTTTCCCTCGAAAGGAGCGCCGGGCCAAAGGGTGAAAGAAGTCATGGCCATGGCCGGACTGGGGTTGGAAGGCGACCGTTATGCCTTGGGGACGGGCTACTACTCCGGCCGCTATGACTGTGAAGTGTCTTTGATCGAAGATGAAATTTTGCAGGCTGCGATGAGCGAGACGGATATATTGTTAGGCCAGGGCGAGCATCGGCGAAACCTGGTGACCCGCGGTTTGCGCCTGGGAGATGTCAAAGGCGGGCAGCTGATCATCGGAAACGTGGTGTTGGAATATCACCGTCCGAGGCCGCCTTGCGACTATCTCCAAAGGTTGACCCAGCCGGGAATGACCAAGGCCCTGGGAAAAGGCGCTGGCATCGGCATGCGTGTTCTGGTGGGGGGTATGATCCGTGAGGGCATGGAGATCCAGCTCATCCGCTCTGAAAAGAGCCTTGCCAGCCGTTTGCCGTAGAGTGCAGACCCTGGCGGCCTGAAAGCTTCAGGACTTTGGAAAAGCCACGGAAGCTTTGTGCTTTTCCCAATCCGGGTTTGGCCGGGCCTCCCAGATCCGAAGGTTGCGAAAACTGGCTTCTGTTCCAACGCCAAGCATGATGCTGTGTTTGGCCGCACCGACGAGAGGATTGCTGAAAGTGACGGATCTGCCGTTGATGCTGCCGACGACTTCATCTCCCAAGATCTCCACCACCAGCGTGTACCATTGGCCAAGTTTCAGGGAGAGCGGGGCCCGGGCGGCCGATGCTTTGTCCCTTTGTTTGGTCGCGGGATTGATGCGGGCGGCATCATAAGGAACGGCGCTGATGAGGCCGGGGCCTACCATGATGGCAAGGACATAGTCTTTGGCATCGGTTGCCTTGATGAACACGGTCCGGTACGGACGTCCTTCTGCGGGCACGTCCTCCAGGCGGAAATCACACTGGATGACCGCGTTCTGAAATTGAAAACCATAAGAAGCTGTCGCCGGATGATGGCTTTCCAGACCTTCGGCTCCGCGAAAGGTTCCATCCATCACCTGCCACTGTCCGGACTTCTGGCTGCCGTTGTAACGCCATCCTGAGAAGCCGGTGGCGAATCCCACAGGCTTGCCCACGAGCGGCGGGAGCGGTTTTTCAAAGTTTTCCTGGTGGAGGAGATCTCCACGAACGGACAGAAAGGTGGGAGCCGGGTCTGTGGCGCCTGCTGCGCCCATGACAAAAGCAAAGAGACAGGCAGCAAGGCTGCCCAGGCGGAAAGTCATGAGGTTCGGGACGGAGATCAATGGGCCTTGGATTTCAGTTCGGCGAGCATTTCCAGCAGGTTCTGGCTGAGGATGACCGAAGCGTCCTGCTGGACCTGGTTGGTGCCCAGCCAGGTTTCGTACCCGCCTAACAAGTGTTGCTCTGGTGTTGGAAGGTAGCCGTGGCGGCCGTTCGCCAGGCCGATGACCATCGTCTTGGAAAAGGGGCTCTGTTTTTTCAGGCCCAGGCCGATTTCAACGAAGGTCTCAAACGGGATGCCGCAGATGGCGTAGTCGCCAATTCTCAGAGCCTGGACTTTGACGGTGAGCGTCTTCTCCGGACGTTCAGCCGCCCCGACAGCGTTGCGGGCATAGTTCTGGGCAAGGCGCGGCAGTTTCTCCTGGGCTTCTTTGCCCTTGATGGCGAGAACGGCCTGTGCGTCGGCCAGTTCCTGGGCGGAAGGTTGGCGGAACTGCAGAGTCACTTCCCGCTCCAGCATGTCCACGGTCACATCAGGAGAGAGTTTGCCGATCTTCTGATGAGCCGCCCAGGCGGTATCAGCTGCTTTCTGGGCGACAATCCGGATCTGCTCAAAAGGCTCGCGTGGCGGCCGGGTCACTCCGAAGGGGATGTTGTTGATGTCACCGGATGTGCCGTTCGACATCATGGCAACAAATCCCTCCCCGGCGCGGAAGCGGGATGGCATGAGACGGGCAAATTCTCCAAAGTAGTCGGCTGACATCTGCCCGGCCGGCGCGCCTCCGACATAGTGCAGGGAATAGTTGGCAAAGAGGGCCAGAGGTTTGCGTTTCACATCCTGGACGGACAAGACGGTGATGTCGGGGTCGGTCGGGCCTGCTGGGTGGTCGATGACATCAGGGTTCGTTCCGGGATTGGTCTTCACCTTGTCCAGTCGTCCGAAGGGATTCAGCGGCATCTTGCCTTCTTTCACAAACCAGCGCCGGTTGAAGACTTCGTCCGCCAGGGGATGGGACGCCATGCCGAGCGCGGCCGGCTTCAGGACGGAGTGTGCCTGGATGATGGAGTCCGCCACACCCTGCACAAAGCGTTTGTAGTAGTTGGCCGCCAGTTCGCTGCGTGTGTTGAGCGAGGGGCCGCTGTGAGTGTGGGTGGAACAGACAAGCATCTTGTCCACCGGGATGCCGGTCTTTTGCGAAGCGATGGCTTTGGCTTCGTTGAGAACATCCGGTCCTGCTCCAAGCTGGTCCACCACCACGAGAGCCACAGTCGTCCGGCCGTCTGCCAGCACCAAGGCCCGGGCATGGAAGGGATCATGCGCCTTTTCAGCCATATTGGCGCTGAATCCGCCGGGCATGTTCATGGGGAACTGCTGCGGGGTGATATCCACAGCGGCGGCTCCCGCCTGGATGCCTGCACTGTAAGCTGAAGTGGCAAGCGAAAGGGACAGAAGGCCGAGGCCTAACAAACGCATTTTCATAGGCGGGAGAGAGTTTTGAGAGGACGGCGGAGGGCCTTGGGCTCAGGCCATGAGGCCGGGGATAGGCTTGCCATGATCCACAATCGGCGTGGGACGTCCGTTGAAGTCATTGATGGTGACCTTGGAGGAATCAATCCCGAGGTGGTGATAGATGGTGGCCAGGAAGTCACCGGGGCCATAAGGTTTCTCGATGACATCTTCTCCGCGCTTGTCGGTCGCGCCAATGAGGCCGCCGGTTTGGAGGCCGCCGCCCGCCCAGATGTTTGAAAAGGCGCGGGGCCAGTGGTCCCGCCCGGGCTGCAAGGTGCCAGCGGGTGCGCTTGCATCTCCGGCTCCGGTGCTGCGGTCAAAGTTGATCTTGGGGGTGCGTCCGAACTCGCCCGTCACGACAACGAGAACGCGTTTGTCCAGGCCCCGGGCGTAGATGTCTTCGATCAGGGCGGCGACAGCACGGTCGTAGTTGGGCATGCGAAAGCGTAGCGCTTCGAACTGGTGATGGTTCACGGCATGGTCATCCCAGTTGCCAACACGTCCGCAGAGCGGGCCGCTCAGGCTGCTGGTGACAATCTCCACGCCCGACTCCACGAGGCGTCGTGCCAGCAGGAGTTGCTGGCCCCAGCGGTTGCGGCCATAGCGGTCGCGGGTGCGAGCATCCTCCTTGTTGAGGTCAAAGGCGTCGCGAGTTTGCGGATTGGTCAGAAGCGTCACCGCCTGCGACTCGAATTCATCAAGCGCGCCGAGTTCTCCCTCCCGGTCAAAAGCGCGCTCCATGCGGTCCAGATTTTTACGCAGAGCCACCCGGTCACTGAGGCGGCGGACTTCGGCTTCATCTGCGAGCCCGATGTTGGGAACCTGAAAGTTCGGGCGGTTGGGGTCATCGCTGACTCCAAACGGTGCATAGGCATCGCCCAGATAGGCCGGGCCGTTGTACTCCAGCGGAGGATTGACGCCGATGTAGTTAGGCAGCGGATTGCCGCGTTTGCTTTCCTTGGATCTCAGGTAGTGAGCCACCGACATCCAGTCAGGCAGCTTGGGTTTCGGCTTGTCGCGCTCGTCAGCGTCGCCCGAAAGCATTTGCATGGAACCGGCCGGATGTCCGCCTGCCTTCTGGTTCATGGAACGGAGGACTGTAAACTTGTCCGCAATCTTGGCGTGCAGGGGCAGGAGCTCTGTAAAGTGCGTGCCGGGTACCTTGGTGCTGATGGTTTTGAACGGGCCGCGATACTCACTGCCGATCTCCGGTTTGGGGTCATACGAGTCCAGGTGGGAGAGGCCGCCGGGCAGCCAGACCATGATGACGGCGGTGCGCTCGCTGCGCGGTTTGAGTGCGTTTTCTGCCCGAAGGCGCATGAGGCCCGGAAGCCCGAGTGAGGCAAACCCGGTGAGTCCTATCTGCATGAATCCGCGCCTGGAAAGGCCGGGGCCGGCACAGCGGATGATGGAGGGAGATTCGATGAGAGAGGACATGGGGAGAATACGGGAACGGGAGGGGGATTATCGCAGGGGCATGCGGGAATAACTCAAAACGTGGAGGCGGCAGGTCTATGGGGAAGGCGGGCCAAAAGAGGCCAGCTCCTTGCCGGTGGCCCCATCCCAGATTCGCAAATAACTGTCTTCACCACCGCCGACGTACAGTTGTCCGGCGGGTGTCGTTGTCGCGGCTTGCATGAAGTCTGGCAGACCCGTGATGGAACGCACCTGGCCTCCCTCGTCGGTAACGATGCGGACCAGGTTGTCCCCCGCAGAAGTGAGAAGCTGGCTGGTGGCTCCGATGAACTGGACGGAGGTGACTTCCTTGGTCCAGCCCTCGATCTTTTTCTTCCGTTCGCCGGAGAGGACGTCCCAGGTCATGACGACTCCGTCTGCGCCAGCGGTCGCCAAAACACGGCCGTCTGCGCGGAAGCTCACACTGCTAACGTAGTGTGTGTGACCTTCAAAGAGATTGGTCTGACGGCCGGTGGTGATGTCGGTCACTTTGGCCAGCTTGTCCGAGGATCCTGAGGCAATGCGTTTGCCATCCGGGGAAAAGTCCAGACTGAGAACTGCATCCTCATGCTTGTCTTTCCACGTGGTTGAGACCTTGCCCGTAGCGGCATCGAAAAGAATGATGTCGCCGCTCCGCGACAGTTCGCCTCCGCCAGTGGCCAGAATTTTGCCGTCGGGGCTGAACCGGACGGCATTGACGCGGTCGACAAAAAGCTGTGGGTCACTTTCGCCGCCCAGGGTGCGCTCAAGTGCCCACTGCGGCACCGCCCCGGCTGTCCAGCGAAGGGACTGGGTTGCGATGAAGCCGCCGTCTGTGGAAGGTTGCAATGTCACCTGTGGCTTTGCGGGAGAAGGGCGGGATTCCGCCAGGGCCTGTCCGGAGGCCGCTGCCCAGACACGCAGGCTCTGGTCATCAAAGAATGCTGCTACCTGCTGGGAGTCGGCAGAGAAGGCCACAGTCAAAGGGACAGCTTTCGAGGTGCGTTTTTTCAAGGCTGCGAGGGCCGCCGTCGCCTCGGTGATGACTTTTTGCGCCTTGTCAGATGAAGCTTTGGCTGCCGTGAGGGCAGCAGCGTTTTGCGTCTTGGTGCCGGTGATGCGGGTCACCTCTTCGGTGGCGTCCTGAATGTTGCTTTCGGCTGCGGTGACGGCTGCCAGCGCCGATGTCTCTGCGGTGGTGGCGGTCAGCAGTTTTTCCTGCGCGTCTTTGAGCTGCTTCTGCTTCGTGGCGTCCGGTTTGTCGCCCTGGCCTTTGGCCGTTTCGTCCACCACTTTTTGTGCGGCAGCTTTGGCAGCCGTTGCAGGTGCTACTGCCTTCTGCTTTTCCGGAAGCACTTTTTTCATGGCCACAATTGTTTCATTGGCCTTTTTCAACAGCTCATCCAGAGCCTTGTTTTGAGCCTCCAGCTTGGTGATGGCAGCTTTGTGGAAAGCTGTTTCAAGTCCCTGGGCTGCGAGTGTCCGTTCCAGTGCTGCTGTTTCTTGAACAGAAGCCAGAGTGCTGAGGAATTCACCTGTCAGTTTCCCGGCGGTCACGTCCCACAACCTCACGGATCCGTCGGCACAGCCGATGGTGGCGAGTTTGCCATCTGCCGACATGGCATGGCTGGTGGCGTTGGTCTTGGCGGCGCTTTCGATGGTTTTCAGCAGTGTGGCTGCTACCGGAGTGATTGCGATCTGGGGAGAAGTTGGGGCTGGCGCGGGAGCAAGCGCGTGCTTCCAGACTTTGACCTCGCGGAAACTGCCGCTTGCCAAACGGGTGCCATCCGGACTGAAGGCAAGAGACTGGATGAGTGAGCGATGCGCGCTTTTCCCCTTCAGGGCAGGGTCGGTGATCTGGCTGACAAATTGCCTGGTGGCGAGGTCATAGATGAAAATCTTGTCGGACCGGCCGCAAGCCGCATAACGGCCGTCAGGACTGACCGCGACGCAGTAGATGGGATGCACGCCTGCGGCCAGCGGCTGCCAGGTGATGGAGCGCTGCTGCTGGACCGAGCTTTTGGCCCCTTCATCGATCCATTGCGTCAGGAGTGCGATTTCCCCGGCTGTGAGATCGACCGCGCCGGACTTGTTGTTCGCGGGCGGCATCTCCATGTCTTCCTGATGACGAGAAGCCAGCACGACAAGGCTTTCAGCGCCTTTTCCCGCAACGATGGCCGGGCCGGACTCACCGCCTTTTTTCATGGCCTCAGGCGTCTCCATGTCGAGATCGGCCTTGGTGGTGGTCTTGTTATGGCAGGAGATGCAGTTGGCCTTGAGAAATGGATAGATGTCCCGGTAGAAATCGAGACTGGCGGCACAGGCCGGTGCCGCCAGGGCCAGCAGCATCAATAGGGGAAACTTTGCAGACATGAAAAATGCGATAAAGACGTGGGTTTCTCAGCTGGCGGCGGGCGTCACTTCCACCAGGAGATGGGCACCGGTGGCATTGGCCGCGGTGACGAACTGAGGGATGCCGTTTTGAACATCCAGCGAGGCCTTGTGCGTATGCCCGGCGAAGATGCCCAGCAGGTTTGCTGCCGAAAAAACCTCGCGGTGAAAATCCAGGGTAGTTTGGGTGTGTCCGCTTTCACGCCAGCGTGGACGGCGTTCGATGAGATGGCTCTTGTCAGATGCAGCACCCCAGGCTGGGTGACCGCAGCCGAATCCTACCGGCCTGCCTGGAGCATAGAGGGGAATGTGAACGCAGAGAATCAGAGGCTGGCCCGTTGAAACCTGCTGCCTGAAGAAGGTCAGCTGTTCTGGCTCAATTTCATAGGTGGAGTTGTCCAGGGTGACAACCCGGATGCCATTGATATCACACGCATCCATGAGGGGATGCTTCCCCTGGTAGAACGGGGCGAGACGTTTCCGGCTCCAGGTGTTTCGAAGCGAAGCCGAGGTGCCTTCCATACCCTCATAGTGCCAGTCGTGATTGCCGGCTGTGTACATCCAGGGAATGCCAGTGTCCTTCATCTGTGAGGATACCCATTCGACCCCGGCTTCGGAGGGGAAGCTCAGGATGTCACCTCCCAGCACGATTAGGTCCGCTTTTTCATCTCTGGCCGCTTGCAGCGTTTCGGCGAAACAGGTCTCAGGGGTTGTCGCCTTCTGGCTGCGAAAATGCCGGGTCTCATTGTAGGCCTTGGCCATGCGGCCGCTGAACTCAGAATAGGAGGCACCACGTTCGTCATCCCGGAAAAGATGCGTGTCAGCGACAAACAGGATTTTGGAAGACTTGACGGCGGCGGGTGTTTGAAAGCTCACCCGGGTGTCATCCAGGGAGAATGTGCTTCGCACGCCTGCCGAAGCGGAGGGGGATGCTGCCGTGCCGAGCTGGGAAAGGACCGCCAGACCTGCGGCGCTGCCCTGAAGGAAACGGCGGCGGGAGATGCTGGAAGCCGGAATCATGTCAGATAACAAGTT